>JBIODY010000067.1:0-9363 GCA_044445505.1 Lysobacterales bacterium | reverse complement strand
TACAGGCGCCAGCGACGGCGGTCGCCCGGATCGGCGCGGCGTTCGATGTAGCCGGTTTTCTCCAGCCGGTCGATCACGCGGCCCACCGGAATCGGCTGCATGTCGAGAAAGTCCGCGAGCTCGGTCTGCGAGAGTCCTTCGCTGCGGCGGATTGTCTTCAGTGCCCGCCATTGCGCGCGCGTCAACTCGAACTTCGTCGCGCGCCGGTCGAAGTGCTTGCGCAGGTGCCGGGTCACGTCCTGCATCAGGTAGGCGAAGGTGCTGTCGATTGCCTTGTTCATCATGGACATGAATACTATGTCCTAGGCAGCTTAATTTCAATACCCCGGAGTACATTTTCTCTGTCTGGACCCGGAAACCGCGTCACTATGCGCTTTCAGGCCCGCGCGGGTTCGCGCGCCGCGGCGGCCGCCGCGGGCGGGATGCGCGCAGGCCGGGTTGCCCGGCAAGCGATGGATCGCGAACCTGGCAACGACCCGACACCGCTGCTGCCGTCATGAACCCTTGCATTGAAGTCATCGAAGCCGACATCACCACGTTCGACGCCGATGCGATCGTCAACGCCGCCAACGAAACCCTGCTCGGCGGAGGCGGCGTCGACGGCGCGATCCATCGCGCCGCAGGACCCGAGTTGCTTGCCGCCTGCCGTGCGCTGCGCGAAGTGCGCCCGGGCGTGCGCTGCCCCACCGGCGAGGCGCGCATCACGCCGGGCTTTCGCTTGCACGCGCGGCACGTGATCCACACGGCCGGGCCGGTCTGGGAAGGCGGCGGCGAACGCGAAGCGGAACTGCTCGCCTCCTGCTACCGCGAATCGCTGCGTCTCGCACAGGCGAACGGCATCGTGTGCATCGCATTTCCGGCGATCAGCTGCGGCGTCTACGGTTATCCAGCGGAAGCCGCCGGTGTGATCGCAGTGACCGAAGTGCGCGCCTGGCTTGGGTCCGCGGCGTTGCCACGGCGCGTCGTGTTCTGCTGCTTCGGTGCGGCGATTGCCGGCGCCTACCGACGCGCGCTCGCGATGATCTAGCGCGGCGCGCGCGAGGAATCCCCCATCGCGCACGTCGTCACCGAACCCCTCGCCGGGCCGCCTGACCGCACCGCCGCGCTCGGTGTACGATCACCGGCGTTGCCCATTCCCGGTGAGGGCGCGGCACGGGCCGCACGCCTGCGTCGGTCACGCCTGCATCGGTTTGGCGCGCCAGCGCTCGCCGCTGCCGTGGCGGTCGCGGCCACCCCCAAATCCACGCGCGGCCACGCCGCGCCGAACCCGCCGCACGCGGCCTGATCGCATCCAAGGACCTCACCATGATCCACGACACCATCCTCGACACCATCGGTCATACCCCGGTCGTCAAGCTGCATCGCCTGGCGCCGAAACACATCGATCTGTACGTGAAGGTCGAGGCCTTCAATCCGGGCGGCTCGGTCAAGGACCGCCTCGCGCTCGCGATCATCCTGGACGCCGAGCGCCGCGGTGCGCTGAAGCCCGGCGACACCGTGATCGAGGCGACCTCGGGCAATACCGGCGTCGCGCTGGCGATGATCTGCGCAGCGCGCGGCTACAAGTTCGTCGCGATCATGACCGAGACGTTTTCGATCGAGCGACGCAAGTTGATGCGCGCGTACGGCGCGAAAGTGATCCTGACCGCGGCCGCCGAGCGTGGCAGCGGCATGGTGAAGAAGGCCGAGGAACTGGCGAACAAGCATGGCTGGTTCCTCGCCCGGCAATTCGAGAACCCGGCCAATCCCGCGTATCACCGCCAGACCACCGCTGCGGAAATCCTGCGCGATTTCGCCGGCAGGCGGCTCGACGTCTTCGTCACCGGCTGGGGCACCGGCGGCACCCTGACCGGCGTCGGCCAGATGCTGCGCCTGGCGCGGCCCGAGGTGCGCATCGTCGCCGCGGAGCCCGCCGGCGCAGCGCTGCTGTCGGGCCAGGAATGGAAGCCGCACAAGATCCAGGGCTGGACGCCGGATTTCGTGCCGGCCGTGCTCGAGCGCAGCGTCGTCCACCAGACCGAACGCGTCGACGACATCGTCGCGCGCGACACCGCGCGCCGGCTCGCGACCGAGGAAGGCATCTTCGTCGGCATCTCGTCCGGCGCGACGGTCGCCGCGGCGCTGAAGGTGGCCGAGACCGCGCCGCAAGGCTCGGTGCTGCTCGCGATGCTGCCGGACACCGGCGAGCGTTATCTGTCGACGTTCCTCACCGAAGGCATGAATGAGGGCTCGGACGACGAGTGGCTGGCGGGTTTGGGGTGAAGCGGATTGCGTAGGGCGACCTGCGCCCGTCGACCGATTTCGCGCATGGTGTCGGTGGACTGGAGCCCACCAAGAGGAACGAAAAACGGGCGCCGCGGCGCCCGTTTTTCTTCATGCCTGGATCGAAATCGCGCTCAGGCGACCTTCTTCCACTGCCCCAGCGCGGCGAGGCCGTTCTGCTTCGCCCGCAGCACGACCATCGCCTGTGCCTGCGCGAAGTTCGCCTGCATGTCCTTGCTCCACAGGGTCAGCGCCGCGGTCTGCATCGCACGGCCGTACGAGAACGACAGCGGCCAGCAATGCGGGCCCATCTGGTTCATCGCATTGAGGTGCGCGGTGGCCTGCTCGTCGGACTGGCCGCCGGACAGGAACACGATACCGGGCAGCGATGCCGGCACCGCGGCCTTGAGGCAGCGGATCGTCGCCTCAGCGACCTCGTCGACGTCGGCCTGCTCCGGGCAATCCTTGCCGGACACGACCATGCTCGCCTTCAGGATCGTGCCCTCGAGCATCACGTTCTGCTCGTACAGCGCGCCGAACAGCGAACGCAGCGTGGCCTCGGTGACTTCGTAGCAGACATCGAGGTCGTGGTCGCCATCCATCAGCACCTCGGGTTCGACCATCGGCACGATGCCCGCTTCCTGGCACAACGCGGCATAGCGCGCGAGCGCGTGCGAATTGGCCTCGATGCAGGTGCCGCTCGGAGTGTCCTCGCCGATCGTGATCACCGCGCGCCACTTCGCGAACTTCGCGCCGAGGCGCGCGTATTCGGCGAGACGCTCGCGCAGGCCGTCAAGACCCTCGGTGACCAGTTCGCCGGGAAAACCGGCCAGCGGCTTCGCGCCGAGATCGACCTTGATGCCGGGCAGGATGCCGGCGCCCTGCATGATCCTGGTGAACGGCACGCCGGCCTTGGTCGCCTGGCGGATCGTCTCGTCGTAAAGAATCGCGCCGGAAATGTGCTCGCCGAGCTTCGGCGCGGTCAGCAGCATCTCGCGATAGGCGCGGCGATTCTCCTCGGTGTTCGGCACGCCGACCGAGTCGAAGCGCTTCTTGATCGTGGCGGTGGACTCGTCGATCGCGATGATGCCCTTGCCCGGCGCCACCATCGCCTGGGCCGTGCTTTCAAGCTCTTCAATACTCATCAGGTGCTCCGGGTAAGACGAAACCGCGCCACGGCCGCTGTAGGCAGCAGCCGGGTCGGGATTTGCAGGGGCGGCGATTATAGGCCGGTTCGGCGCGGATTGCCGACGTCGGCCCGGGTGCTGCGGGGCCGCGGTCTCAGCGGTCCTTCCAGTCGAGCTTTTCGACCTGGCACGGTTGCATGACCGCGGTGCGCGCGGCCGCATCCTTTGGCAGGTTGAACGGGAAAATCAGCCAGCTGAACACGCGCTCCTTGCCCGCGTTCACCGCGGTCGACTCGAAGCGCATGTTGGCCGCCATGCTCAGGGCAATTCCGCTGAAATCGCCCGCCGGCACCACGCGCTGCACTTTCAGCGTGCTCGTATGGCCGTCTTTCTCGATCACGAAGGATACCGCCGCGCAACCCGGCGCACTGATGTTCTTGGCGATGTTCGGCACGTCGGCCTCGACCGACGCACGGATCAGCGCCCAGTACTGGGCGAGCTTGTCCGGCGCGACCACGCGCGGCAGTGCGGTCGATTGCGCCGCGGCGGTGCCGCAGCAGGCGAGTGCGATGACGGCGATGGATCGACGCAGCATGTGATGGTCCCTCGGGTACACGGCCATAAATCGCGAAACGCACAGTCTACGACTGCCCGGATTGAAATTGCGCGCAGCTTTGCCGGACACCAGGTCTATGCCGGCTACAAATCCCCCAGTCCTTCCGCCAGGCCGTCCTGCCCGACCTTCAGCAGCTTCAGCGTATTGGTGCCGCCAAGCTGGCCGGTATGGTCGCCGTTGGTCACGATCACGCGGTCTTCGACCGCCAAGTGACCCAGTTTGAACAGGTGCTGGATCGCATCGCGCGCGGCCTGGGTCGGGCCGATGTCGCCGGCGTCGAATTCGATCGGATGCACGTCGCGATACAGCAGCATGCGCCGACGCGCGGCGGCGCTGCGCGACAGTGCGTAAATCGGCACCGCCGAGCGGTAGCGCGACAGCCACAACGCAGTGCCGCCGCTTTCGGTCAATGCGACCAGCGCGCGCACACCGACCTGGTCGGCGAGAAACATCGCGGCGCGTGCGATCGCCTGGTCGGTGCGGTCGAGCCGGTGCGTGCCCGACTGCAGATCCTCGGTCGGTTCGAACTGGCGCTCGGCGCCGAGGCAGACGCGGCGCATCGCGGCGACCGCCTTGTCCGGATGCTTGCCGGCTGCGGTTTCCTGCGACAGCATGACCGCGTCGGTGCCATCGATCACCGCGTTGGCGACGTCGAGCACTTCGGCGCGGGTCGGGATCGGCGACTCGACCATCGACTGCATCATCTGCGTTGCGGTGATCACGACGCGGCTCTGCACCAGCGCCTCGCGGATGATCTTCTTCTGCAAACCCGGCAGTTCCGCATCGCCGATCTCGACGCCGAGATCGCCGCGCGCGACCATCACCACGTCCGATGCGATGACGATCGAGGTCAGGTTCTCGATTGCCTCGGCGCGTTCGATCTTCGCGACCAGCGCGGCGTTGCCGCCAGCCTCGCGCAACAACCGGCGCGCCTGTTCGATGTCGTCGGCGGTCTTGACGAACGAGACCGCGAGGAAATCCGCACCGAGTTCCGCGGCGAGCTTGATGTCGGCGCGATCCTTGTCCGACAGCGCAGCGACCGTGAGGCCGCCGCCGAGCCGGTTGATGCCCTTGCGGTCGGACAATCGTCCGCCGACGAGCACGCTGCAGCGGACTTGCCGGTCAGCCGCATCGATGACCTCGAGAGAGATCAGGCCATCGTCGAGCAGCAGCACGTCGCCGGGTTTCACGTCGCGCCACAGATCGTGGTAACTGACACCGACGCGCGTGGCATCTCCGGCTGGCGCATCGGGGCGGCAATCGAGCGTGAACGGCTGGTTCGGCTCCAGCTCGATCGGTCCGCTCGCGAAACGCTCGATGCGGATCTTCGGACCCTGCAGGTCGGCAAGCACGGCGACTTCCCGCGCGAGTTCGGCGGCGGCCGCGCGCACTGCCGCGGCGCGCTGCCTGTGATCGTCGGACGTGCCATGCGAAAGATTCAGGCGCACGACATCCACGCCTTCGGCGAGCAACCGCTTCAGCGCACCGGGCGCATCGGTCGCCGGGCCCAGAGTGGCGATGATCTTGGTGCGACGAAGCTGGTTCATTGCAACGATGCGCCGACTGTCAAACGGCAACCATAGCGCATCGCCGCAGCGACGCAAATCAACCGCAGGGCGATCGCTTCCGGCTCGGGCGGCCGGATGCAGGGTGCGCCGATCACGGCGCGTCGAAACCGTCGGCAAAAATCCTGTCGTCCGCGGGCCGCGTGTAGACATAGGCCGCGCCCTGTCCCGCATTGCCGCCGACGGTCGCGGCTTCGGCGCCGACCAACGCATCGGCGTCGTTCAATGCCACCGAGTAACCGAAAAAATCATAGTGCGCGCCATCGCTCGCGGTGAGCTTGTTCGACTCGCTCCAGCTGCCGTTCGCATTGACGAACGTGTAGGCCGCGCCCTGGTCCGGGTTGCTGCTGGAGACACCGATCGCGCCGACCAGCGCCGTCGATCCATCGATGGCCAACGCGTAGCCGAACTCGTCACCGCTCACGCTGTCGCTCGCGGCAAACTCCTGGGTTTGGATCCAGCCGGCTGCATCATCGCGGTACGCATAGACCACGCCGGCGCCGCCCGCCGCGTAGGCCGCACCGACCAGCAGCTCGTTGCCGGATACCGCGATCGATCTGCCGAATTCGTCCTGTGCCTGGCCGTCGCCGGCGATCACTTTCTGTGTTTCGGACCAGATTCCGCCGGCGGCGGAGAACAGGTACACCGCGCCTTGACTCTGGTTGCCGTTGACGGTCGCGCCCCACGCCCCGATCGCCACCGTTGTGCCATCGAGCGCAACCGCGTGACCGAACTGGTCGTCGGACGCGCCATCGCTCGCAACCAGTTTCTGACTCTGCGTCCACGTTCCGTTCGTTGGCGTGAACACGTAGGCCGCGCCTTGCTGGGTGATGCCGTTGACGGTTGCGTTGTACTCGCCGACGATCGCGACCGAGCCTTTCAGCGCCACGGCGCCGCCGAAGTTCGCGTTGCCTGCGCTGTCACTCGACATCAACTTCTGGGTCTGCATCCACGTACCGCCGGTCGCGCTGAAGACATACGCCGCGCCAGCCCGTGCGGAGGCGCCTTGCGCACCGATCAGCACGGTCGTGCCGTCGATCGCGACGGCCTTGCCGAATTGATCGTATTGCGCGCCGTCGCTCGCGACCAGTTTCTGCTGCTGGGTCCAGACGCCGTCGATCTTGGTGAAGATGTAAGCCGCGCCCTGCGCCGCGTGTCCGTTCACGGTCGCCTGCAGCGCTCCGACCACGGCAACGGTGCCGGAGAGCGCCACCGAGTAACCGAAACTGTCGCCGCCGGCGCCGTCCGCGGCGAGAAGCTTCTGTTCCGGCCACGCCGTTGGATCCGCCAAGGCCTTGGTGAGCGCCTGCGCAGGATCGCGCGCGCGCCGTGCGGGCGAAACCGGATTTGCAGGCGCTGCACCGGCCGTGTTGGAGGCCGCATGCGCCGCAAGCAGCGGCCCGACACCGGCCATGCAAACCGCGGCGAGCAGGATTCGAGTTGCTGAATGGGTTTTTTTAGTCATCTTCAAGGGTCCTGTCGGATGGATGTTTTGGCGACGTGCCCGCGGCGTGAAAGCTGGCGGCTCACGTTGATTCGAATCGGCAGCAGCGGCGCGGGGTCGGCGTAGAGTCCAACCACCGCGAATCGATGGATGCTCGCAAAGCACTCGCCGGAAAATCCGTGAAATGGGTCGACGCGGGATGCGGCGCAGACGTGCCATGCCGCCGCCGCAGTCCGCGGGGGCGAGCGTCGATGCGGCGACTGCGAAGGTCAGCGAGGCGCACGCAACATCTCGTGCAGCGCCGGCGCGTCGACGGCGATCGCCTCGGCGCCGGCCGCGACGAGTTCATCGCGGCTGCCGAAGCCCCAGCCGACGCCGAGCGCGCGCACGCCGTTTGCGCGCGCGCCTTCGATATCGAAGTGGCGGTCGCCGATCATGACCGCATCCTTCGCGTCGGTCGCGAAATCGAGCAACGCCTGCGCAATCATCGCCGCCTTCTCGCAATGGCGGCCGCTGATGTCGGGACCGTACACCCGCGAAAATGCGCCGCCGAACGGCAGGTGTTCGATGATTTTCTGCGCCTGATGCTGCGGCTTGGTGGTCACGATCGCGAGCGTCGCGCCGGCATCCGCGAGCGCCGCGACGAGTTGCGCGATGCCCGGATATACCGTGTGCGCGGACCAGCCATCCTGCTCGAAGCGCGCGCGGTAATGCCCGATCGCGGCCTCGATGCGCGCGTGATCGTCGCCGAGCACGCTCGGAAACGTCTGCCAGAACGGCGGCCCTATCCAGGTCCTGAGCACGTCCGGCGGTGGCAGTTCGGCACCTATTTTCGCGAACGCATGGGCGAGCGTCGCGGTGATGCCGGGTTCGGAATCGATCAGGGTGCCGTCGAGGTCGAACAGGATCAGGGCCAACGAAAATCTCCGAAAGTCGGGTTACGACGCCACGCGAGGTGTTCGTAGGAGCCACCCTGTGGGCGACCGCGCCGACATCATGGTCACGCGGTTCGCGCACAGGGTGCGCTGCTGCGAGAGCAGGGTGCACCGCGTGACGGCTATCGCGAACGCGCTTCGAGTGCCGCAACCGCCGGCAGTTCCTTGCCTTCGAGGAATTCGAGGAATGCGCCGCCGCCGGTCGAAATGTAGGAGATCCGGTCGGCGACGCCGTATTTCCCGATTGCGGCCAGGGTGTCGCCGCCGCCGGCGATCGAGAACGCGTTCGAATCGGCAATCGCGTGGGCGAGCGTCTCGGTACCGTGGCCGAACGCATCGAATTCGAACACCCCGACCGGACCGTTCCAGACCACGCTGCCGGCCTTTGCGATCAGCGCTGCGTACGTTCGAGCGGTTTGCGGCCCGATATCGAGGATCATGTCGCCCTCGCCGACCTGGTCGACCGGCTTCACGCTCGCCGGCGCATCGGCGGCGAACGCGGGCGCAACGACGACGTCGCTCGGGATCGGCACGTCGGCGCCGCGTGCCTTCGCGCCGGAGATGATGCGTTTCGCGGTATCCAGCAGGTCCATCTCGACCAGCGACTTGCCGACCTCGTGACCCATCGCCGCGATGAACGTGTTCGCGATGCCACCGCCGACGATCAATTGGTCGACCTTGGCCATCAGGGTTTCGAGCAGGGCCAGCTTGGTCGAGACCTTGGAACCGGCGACGATCGCGAGCAGCGGGCGTGCCGGATGCTCCAGCGCGCGACCCAGCGCATCGAGCTCGGCCATCAGCAATGGACCACCGGCGGCGACCTTCGCATAGCGGATCGCGCCATGCGTGGACGCCTGCGCGCGATGCGCGGTGCCGAACGCGTCCATCACGTAGACATCACACAGCGCCGCATATTTCTTCGACAAAGCGTCGTCGTCCTTCGCCTCGCCGACGTTCATGCGGCAGTTCTCGAGCAGCACGAGCCGGCCGGGTTTCACGTCGGCGCCATCGACCCAGTCGCGCACGAGCGGCACCTCGCGCCCGAGCAGTTCGCCGAGGCGCGCGGCGACGGGACCGAGCGAATCCTCGGCGGTCCATCGACCCTCCGTGGGTCGGCCCAGGTGCGACATCACCATCACCGCTGCGCCCTTCTCCAACGCGAGCTTCAGCGTCGGCAACGCGGCCAGGATGCGCGCCTCCGAGGTGATGCGTCCGCCGTCGATCGGCACGTTGAGATCCTCGCGGATCAACACGCGCTGACCCTGAAGATCGAGATCGCTCATGCGCACGACAGACATCGGAAATCCTTGCAGGAGGGATGGACAGCTCGCCATTACAGCGGCAGCGCGCCCGCGGCGCAATCGCCCAGACGCGGGAGCGGCTTCAGCCGCGATGCTTCAGCCCTCCCCTTCAT
>JBIODY010000066.1:0-9425 GCA_044445505.1 Lysobacterales bacterium | reverse complement strand
TGGGCGGTGCCGCGTGCGGCGGTGCTGCACGACGAGAAGGGTGAGTACCTGTTCCAGATCGACAACGGGCATGCCAAGCGCGTCGCGGTGACGGTGCGCAACCCGGACGGCGATACCGTCGGCGTACAGGGCCCGCTCGATGCGCAGGCGAAGGTGATCGTGCTCGGTGCCTACGAGCTGAACGACGGCGATGCAGTGCAGGAGCAGGCGCGGTGAGCGTGACCGCATGGATGCAGCGGCACCGCCGTTCGCTGCTGTTCCTCGCTTTCGTGTTCGCGATCGGTGGCCTTGCCGCCGCGCTGCAGATGCCGGTCGCGCTGTTTCCGAATGTCGCGTTTCCGCGCGTGCAGGTCAGCCTCGACGCGGGCGATCGCGCGGCCGACCAGATGGCGATCGAGGTGACCACGCCGATCGAGGAGGCGGTGCGGCGCGTGCGCGGCGTGCGCGACGTGCGCTCGACGACCAGCCGCGGCAGCGCCGAGATCGCGGTCACGTTCGATTGGGGTGCGGACATGGCCGCCGCGCTGCAAGGCGTGAATGCGGCGGCCGGCCAGACCCTGTCGCGCCTGCCTGCGGGTACCGAACTCATGACGCGGCGCATGGACCCGACCACGTTTCCGATCCTTGCCTACAGCCTGCGCTCGCATACCTTGTCGCCGGGTGCGCTGCGCGATCTCGCGCAATACCAGCTGCGTCCGCTGCTGAGCGGGATCAGCGGCGTGGCGCATGCCGACGTGCAGGGTGGCGAGGTCGGCGAATTCCATGCCGACGTCGACCCGGGCCGCCTGCGCGCGCTCGGCCTGAGTCTCGCCGACGTCGCCACCGCGGTCGGCCATGCCGCGACGATCCAGGCCATGGGCCGGATCAGCGATCACTACAAGCTGTTCCTGCTGCTCGCCGACAACCAGCCGCAAACCGTCGCCGCACTGCACGACGTCGTCGTGCGTGCGGGCCCCGGCGGAGTGGTGCGCCTCGGCGACGTGGCCGCGATCAGCCTCGATCACGTGCCGCAGTGGTTGCGGGTCAACGCCGATGGCCAGAACGCGGTGCTGCTGCAGGTTTATCAGCAACCGGACGGCAACAGCGTGCAGATCGCCGGCGAAGTGAAGCAACGCCTCGCCGAGTACGCGCCGCAGATACCGCCCGGCGTGCGCATCGCGAACTGGTACGACCAGACCCAACTGGTCACCGGCGCCGCGGCCAGCGTGCGCGATGCGATCCTGATCGGCATCCTGCTGGCCGGGCTCGTGCTGTTCGTGTTCCTGCGCAACACGCGGGTGATCCTGGTCGCGCTGATCGTGGTGCCGACGGTGCTGGCGACCACGGTGCTGTTGCTGCGCGTGCTCGGCATGAGCTTCAACATGATGACGCTCGGCGGCATGGCCGCGGCGGTCGGCTTGATCGTCGACGACGTGATCGTGATGCTGGAGCACATCATGCGCCGGCTCGGCAAGGGCGAGGGTGCGCTTCACGAGCGCATCGCCGGCGCGGCATCGGAGTTCACGCGCCCGCTGACCGGCTCCAGCGCCGCGACCGTGGTGATCTTCGTGCCGCTGGCGTTCCTGTCCGGCGTGACCGGCGCGTTCTTCAAGGCGCTCTCGCTGACCATGGCCAGCGCACTGATCATTTCGTATCTGCTGACCTGGACCGCAGTGCCGCTGCTGGCCGAGCGTTTCCTCGATGCGCGCCATCGCGCGGTGCATCCGCCGGGGCGCTTCACGCAGCGCATGATGCAAGGCTACGAACGCACGTTGCAGAAGTGGCTGGCGCGGCCGCTGCTCGTGCTGCTGCTCGTTGTGCCGCTGGTGGCGGTCGGCGCGTTCGCTTACACCCGGGTCGGCACCGGCTTCATGCCGCGCATGGACGAGGGTGGCTTCATTCTCGACTATCTGTCCAAGCCCGGCACATCGCTCGAGGAAACCGATCGTCTGCTGAACCAGGTCGAAGCGATCATCCGCGCCAATCCCGATGTCGACACCTATTCGCGGCGCACCGGGCTGCAGCTCGGCGGCGGTCTCACCGAGGCGAACCAAGGCGATTTCTTCATCCGCCTGAAGAACGGCAAGCGCCCGGATACCGAGGCGGTCATGGAGCAGGTGCGCGGCGAGGTCGAGCGGACGGTGCCGGGACTCGACATCGAGTTGTCGCAACTGATGGAGGATCTGATCGGCGATCTGGTCGCGGTGCCGCAACCGATCGAGATCCAGCTTTACAGCGACGACGCGGCCCAGCTCGACGCGACCGCGAGCCGTGTCGCCGCGGCGATCGGCAAGATCAGCGGGGTGGTCGACGTGCGCAACGGCATCAACCCGGCCGGCGACGCACTGACCGTGCAGGTGGATCCGGCCCGGGCTGCGCTGGAAGGGCTCGATCCGGTCGCGGTCAGCGATCAGGTAGCGGCCGCGATCGAAGGCAGCGTTGCCGCGCAGCTGCCGCAGGGCGGCAAGATGGTCGGGGTGCGCGTGCGACTGGCGCCGGGGTCGGCACAGCGGCTGGAACAGATCGCCGCGCTGCCGATCCGCGCCGGCGACGGGCGCCTCGTGCCGCTCTCGCGCGTCGCCACGCTGCATGAGGTCCAGGGCCAGCCGCAGATCACGCGCGACAATCTCAAACGCATGGTGGCGGTCACCGCGCGCATCAGCGGCCGCAGCCTCGGTGCGGCGATCGGCGACGTCAAGAAAACGCTCGCCACCAGGGACATGCTGCCCAAGGGCATGTTCCATCAGCTCGGCGGCCTGTACCAGCAGCAGCAGGAAGCGTTCCGCGGCCTGACCATCGTGCTGATCGCGGCGATCGCGCTGGTGTTCGCGCTGCTGTTGTTCCTGTACGAGAGTTTCCGCGTCGCGCTGGCGATCCTGGCCATGCCGCTGCTGGCGATTCCGGCGGTGTTCGCGGGCCTGTGGCTGACCGGTATCGAACTCAACATTTCGGCGATGATGGGCATGACGATGATCGTCGGCATCGTCACCGAGGTCGCGATCTTCTATTTCTCGGAACTCGAACAGACCGAACTGGAGCCGACGGCCGCCGCGACGCCTCTGCACGACGCGCTGCACACGGCGGGCCACCATCGTACGCGGCCGATCCTGATGTCGACGCTGGCCGCGATCCTGACCCTGCTGCCGTTGGCCCTGGCCCTGGGCCAGGGCTCGCAAATGCAGCAGCCGCTCGCCGTCGCGATCATCTCCGGCATGCTCGTGCAGGTGCCGCTGGTGCTGCTGGTGATGCCGGTGCTGTATGCGCGGTTGCGCCGGCGCGCGGCGGATTCGCGTTGATCCGGCCGCGCGGATAGGATACGCGGACCGTTTGTGCGAACCGCGGCAGAGCCTGCCCCGGAATCGATCCGGGGATACCCGGTTTTGCAAATCAACTCTGAAAGGACTGGATGAAAACCCTGCTCGTCACCGGCGGCGCCGGCTTCATCGGCGGCAATTTCGTGCTCGGCGCGCTGGCGCAGGGCGGCGAGCGCATCGTCAATCTCGATGCGCTGACCTATGCCGGGAATCCCGATACGCTGGCGTCGGTGCGCGACGACCCGGATCACGTGTTCGTCGAGGGCGATATCGGCGATGCGGAGTGCGTGCGGCGCATGCTGGCCGAGCACGCGCCGGTCGCCATCGTGAATTTCGCCGCGGAGTCGCATGTCGACCGCTCGATCGATGGCCCGGCTGCGTTCGTGCAGACCAATGTGGTCGGCACCCTGAACCTGCTCGAATGTGCGCTCGTCTACTGGCGCGCGCTGCCGCTGGATCGCCAGGACGCGTTCCGCTTCCTGCACATATCGACCGACGAGGTCTATGGCTCACTCGGCCCACTCGGTCGCTTCAGCGAGGAGTCGCCGTACGCGCCGAACTCGCCGTACTCGGCGTCGAAGGCCGCCTCGGACCATCTCGTGCGCGCGTTCCATCACACCTACGGCCTGCCGACGCTTACCACGAACTGCTCGAACAACTACGGCCCGTTCCAGTTTCCAGAAAAACTCATTCCGCTGATCATCCAGAAGGCGCTCGCCGGCGAGGCGCTGCCGGTCTACGGCGACGGCCGCAATATCCGCGACTGGCTGTACGTCGGCGATCACTGCAGCGCGATCCGGCGCGTGCTCGAGATCGGCCGCGTCGGCGAGGTCTACAACGTCGGCGGCGACGCCGAGCGCGAGAACATCCAGGTTGTGAAGACGATCTGCGCGCTGCTCGACGAGCGCCGGCCGCTGGCTGATGGACGCGGTCGCGAATCGCTGATTACTTACGTCAAGGATCGGCCCGGCCACGATCGCCGCTACGCGATCGATGCGTCGAAGATCAAGCGCGATCTCGGCTGGCACCAGACCGAATCCTTCGAGTCCGGGCTCGCGCGCACGGTCGACTGGTACCTCGACCATCAGGACTGGGTAGGGCGCGTGCTCGATGGCAGCTATCGAATGGAGCGGCTGGGCGCGTAACCTCACCATCTCGCTGCAATCATCTTGCTGTGGGAGCGGCTTCAGCCGCGATGCTTTCCAACGCGGGTCACGGCAAGAGCATCGCGGCTAAAGCCGCTCCCACAATTTCAGCAATCTTCGGTACGGATCGGACACAACCCGGATGGCAACCAACAAAGGGATAATCCTCGCCGGCGGCTCCGGCACGCGGCTGTATCCGGTGACCCAGGCGGTCAGCAAGCAGCTGCTGCCGATCTACGACAAGCCGATGATCTACTACCCGCTGGCGACACTGATGCTGGCCGGCATCCGCGACGTGCTGGTGATCAACACGCCGCACGAACAGGCCCTGTTCCAGCGTCTGCTCGGCGACGGCTCGCAGTGGGGCATCTCGATCCGCTATGCGGTGCAAGCATCGCCGGACGGTCTCGCGCAGGCGTTCCTGATCGGTCGCGAATTCGTCGCGAAGCAGTCTTGCTGCCTCGTGCTCGGCGACAACATCTTCTACGGCCACGGCTTCACCGATGCGCTGGCGCGGGCGGCGGCGCGCGACGCGGGCGCGACCGTGTTCGGCTACTGGGTGCGCGATCCGGAGCGCTACGGCGTCGCCGAGTTCGATCGCGACGGTCGCGTGATCGGCCTCGAGGAAAAACCCGCCGCGCCGCGCTCGAACTGGGCCGTGACCGGCCTGTATTTCTACGACGCGGATGCCTGCGACCACGCGGCCGGGTTGAAACCCTCGTCGCGCGGTGAACTCGAGATCACCGATCTCAACCGCCGTTATCTCGACGCCGGGTCGTTGCTGCTGGAGAAACTCGGCCGTGGCTACGCCTGGCTCGACACCGGGACCCACGAGTCGCTGGTCGAGGCGTCGAACTACGTCGAGACGATCGAGCGCCGCCAGGGCCTCAAGGTCTGCTGTCCGGAAGAGATCGCGTTCCAGCACGGCTGGATCGATGCCGAACAGGTGCTGCGCCTCGCCGTGCCGCTGGCGAAGAACGGCTACGGCCAGTATCTGCAGGCGCTGGTGAAGCAGGGCCGTGCGACGTGAAGATCGTCAAGACCGAATTACCCGGCTGCGTCGTGATCGAGCCCGCCGTGCACGGCGATGTGCGCGGATTCTTCTATGAGAGCTTTCATGCCGCGCGCTTCGCCGAAGCCGGTTTCGATTTCCGCTTCGTGCAGACCAACGTATCGCGCTCGGCGCAGGGCGTACTGCGCGGCCTGCATTATCAGTGGCCGCATCCGCAGGGCAAGCTGGTCAGCGTGCTCGAAGGCGAGGTCTACGATGTCGCGGTCGATATCCGCGCCGGCTCGCCGACGTTCGGGCGCTGGGCCGCGGCGATTCTTTCGGCCGACAACAAGCGCCATTTCTGGGTGCCGGAAGGTTTTGCGCATGGTTTCGCGGTGCTGTCGGAGAACGCGACCTTCCTCTACCAGTGCACCGCGTTGTACGACCGCGCGGCGGACGCAGCGATCCGCTGGAACGATGCCGCGCTGGCGATCGACTGGCCGATCGCGGAGCCGGTGCTGTCCGACAAGGATCAGCGCTCGCCGTTTCTGGCTGAGGTTGCGCGCGAGAAGCTGCCGACGTATCGGGCATGAAACGAAACATCGCCTTTTCCTTCCCCCGCGAAGCGGGGGAAGGTGCCGCAGGCGGTAGGGGGCGTTCTTGATCTTGCTATTGCAGAGCGAAAAGCGCCCCCATCAGCCCTCGGGGCAGGTGTACTCGCGCCATCCTTGGCGCTCGCCCAACGGGCGGCTACCGCCGCACAAAACGGCAGTCCTGCCGCTTTGTCCCCCGCGATGTTGGGGAAACGAAAGCCGTGACTACAACAGGTCACCTCGCGCCGTGCCGAAATGAAAATCCTCCTGCTCGGTGCAAACGGCCAAGTGGGATTCGAGCTGTTGCGCACGCTCGCGCCGCTGGGCGAGGTCGTCGCGGCGACGCGTAGCGGCGAGCTCGCCGACCGCAGCGTGTGCCTGCGCGCTGACCTCGCCGAGGCTTCATCGCTGGTGAACGCGCTCGATGCGGCAAACGCGGACGTCGTCGTCAATGCTGCCGCGTACACCGCGGTCGATCGCGCCGAGGACGAGCCGGAACTCGCCGAGCGCATCAATCATCACGCGCCCGGCGAGATCGGTGCCTGGGCCGCGCGGCGTGGCGCGCTGGTCGTGCACTATTCGACCGATTACGTGTTCGATGGGAGCGGGTTCGACGGCGGCGCGACGCGTCCGTACCGCGAGGATGATCCGACCGCTCCGCTCGGCGTCTACGGACGCAGCAAGCTCGCCGGCGAGGATGCCCTGCGTGCGAGCGGCGCGGCGCATCTGATCTTCCGCACCGCCTGGATCTACGCCGCGCGCGGCAACAATTTCCTGCGCACGATGCTGCGCGTCGCCGGCGAACGCGAGGAATTACGCGTCGTCGCCGACCAGACGGGTTCGCCGACGCCAGCGCGCTGGATCGCGGATGCCACGGCGGCCGCGCTCGCGCATTGGCGCGATGCGGATGCGGATTCGCGCGGGCAGCTCATCGGCATCTATAACCTCGTCGCGGCCGGCCAGTGCAGCTGGTGCGATTTCGCGGCGGCGATCGTGCGCCAAGCACGCGCGCGCGGCCTGATCGCACGCGCGCCGCGCGTGGTGCCGATCGCGACCGCGGACCATCCGACCCGCGCGCGACGTCCTGCGTATTCCGTGCTCGACGGTACGCGGTTTAAAAACGCGTTCGGGCTACAATTCGCCGATTGGCGTGTGGGTCTGGCCGCAGTGCTGGACGATCTCGCGAGATGACTCCCTCCCCTTGAAGGGCGGGGCTTCAAAGCAGCGACCGCTGTCGTTGCAGGAGTTGAAGATGCTCGTACCCGTAATCCTTTCCGGCGGCACCGGCACGCGGCTCTGGCCGGTATCGCGCAGCGCGTATCCGAAACCGTTCATGCGCATGGGCGATGGCGAGTCGTTGCTGAGGAAGACTCTCGATCGCGCGTTGCGTCTCGCCGACGGCGGCCAGGTGCTGACCGTGACCGGGCGCGATTATTACTTCCTGACCCGCGACGAGTACGCACAGCGTCCGCGTGCCGATCTCGACAAGCTGCCGTTCCTGCTCGAGCCCGCAGGGCGCAATACCGCGCCGGCGATCGTGCTCGCGGCGCTGCACGCGCGCGATCATGTCGGCGCAGGCGCGGTGCTGCTGATCCTTCCGGCCGATCATCTGATCCGCGACATCGACGCGTTCGTCGCCGATGCCGGGCGTGCCGCTGCGCTCGCGAACGATGGCTGGCTGGTCACGTTCGGCATCCGCCCGACGCATCCGGAGACCGGCTTCGGCTATATCCGCATGGGGGATGCGATTGCGCAGACGGCTGACTCATCCGATCTTGCTGCGCCTGCCCCCTTCCGTCCTGCGGACACCTTCCCCCGCTTTGCAGGGGAAGGGAAGGCGGAGCAGCCTGCGGCTGCGGGGGTCTCGATGGGGCGCGAGGTGGCCGCGTTCGTCGAGAAGCCCGACATGCAGACCGCCGAGAGCTACGTCGCGTCCGGCGATTACGTTTGGAATTCCGGCATGTTCTGCTTCCGCGCCGATACCCTGCTCGCGGTTGCCGCTGACGTCTGTCCCGACGTCCTGAAGGCGGCCGAGGCCTGTCACGCGCACGCAATCAATCACGAAAGTCCGATCGAGTTCCATCGCGAAACGTTCCTCGCCCAGCCGGACATTTCGATCGATTACGCGCTCATGGAGCGCGCGTCCAAGGTTGCCGTGGTGCCGGCCACGTTCGACTGGAGCGACATCGGTTCGTGGAAGGCGATGAGCGACCTCGAGACCGACACCGACAGCGCCGGCAACCGCGTGCGCGGCCAGGCGATCATCGTCGAGAGCGAGAATTGCTACATCCAGTCCGACACGCGCATGGTCGCCGCGGTCGGCATCAAGGATATCGTCATCGTCGACACCGGCGACGCGGTGCTGGTTTCGCATCGCGAACGCGCGCAGCAGGTCAAGCTGGTGGTCGAGCGCCTGCGCGCGACCAATCATGCCGCCGCCAGCGTGCACCAGACCGTGCGCCGGCCCTGGGGCAGCTATACCGTGCTCGAGGATGCCGACGACTGCAAGGTCAAGCGCCTGACCGTGAAACCAGGCCATGTGCTCTCGTTGCAGCTGCATCACCGCCGCAGCGAGCACTGGACCGTGGTCGAGGGCACCGCCAAGGTGCGCATCGGCGAAGAAGAGTTCCTGCTCCAGCGCAACGAGTCCGCATACATCCCGATGAATACCGTGCACCGGCTCGAGAATCCCACCGCGACCGACATCCATCTCATCGAGGTGCAGTGCGGCGACTATTTTGGCGAGGATGATATCGTGCGCCTGGAGGATCGGTATGGCCGCGCTGCGACAAGGAGTTGAGGGCGGCGAGGGCTTTACCGAATGATCGTCACCCCGGCGAAAGCCGGGATCCAGTTCCTTCGCCGATGAACGTTCAGAGCTTGTGAAAAAATGGCTGGCACGGAGCCGAGTTTTCCCTTCCCCTGCGTAGCGGGGAAGGTGCCGGAGGCGGATGGGGGCGCTCTTGATCGTGCTTTCGCGGCGAAAAGTGCCCCTTCAGCCCTTCGGGCAGGTGTACTCGCACCATCCTTGGCGCTCGCCCTACGGGCGGCTACCGCCGCACAAAACGGCAGTCCTGCCGTTTTGTCCCCCGCTGCGCAGGGGAAGCGAACGCAATTTTTCACAGGCTCTCAGCTCATCTCGTCAGACGCCAGGCACACAGGGAGGTTGCACATGAGTCTTTCGCGTCTTCTGGTTGTTGCGTTCCTCGCATCCACATCGATCGCGAGCGCGAATGCGGCGGTCCCGCTGGCCGACTTCGCACGCCATGCACAGTTCCGCGACATCCAGATCTCGCCGCAGGGCGACTACGTCGCCGCGAGTGCCGTGGTCGATGGCAAGGCGGTGCTTTCGCTGATCCGCCTCGCCGACATGAAAGGCGTGAACCTGCGCCCGCGCGAAGGC
>JBIODY010000065.1:0-9484 GCA_044445505.1 Lysobacterales bacterium | reverse complement strand
CCGCGGGCTTCACCGCGATCGTCTACGGCCCGGGCGACATCGCGCAGGCGCATGCCGCCGATGAATGGGTCGCACTCGACCAGCTCGTCGCCGCTACCACCACCTATCGACGCCTGCTGGAGGCCTGAGCCATGAATGTCCTGATCTCGTCTTGCGACGAAAGCGCTGGCCGGGGGTTGCTTCCGGCACCCGCTCACTGAGCGCCGGTTGAGCATGAACGACATGCGCACGACGATCGTTCGCCTGCTGTCCAACATGGCCAGCGCGAAGGAGATCCAGCAATACCTAAAACGCTTCTCGCAGCTCGACGCGGCGCGCTTCGCCGTGGTCAAGGTCGGCGGCGCGGTATTGCGCGACGAACTCGATGCGCTGGTGTCCTCGCTTGCGTTCCTGCAGCAGGTCGGGCTGACCCCGATCGTCGTGCACGGCGCCGGGCCGCAGCTCGATGAGCGGATGAAACAGGCCGGGATCGAGAAGCGCACGGTAGACAACCTGCGCGTCACCGATGCCAGCGTGCTCGCCGTGGTGCGCCAGGTGATGCGCCGGGAAAACCTCAGGCTGGTCGAGGCGTTGCAGGCGCAGGGCGTGCGCGCGACGTCGATCCAGTCGGGCGTGTTCGAGGCCGAGTATCTCGACCGCGACACCTACGGGCTCGTGGGCAAGATCACGCGCGTCGATACGGACGGCATCCAGGCGGCGATCAAGGTCGGATCGATTCCGGTTATCGCCTCGCTCGCGGAAACCGCCGGCGGCCAGATCGTCAACGTCAATGCGGACTTCGCCGCCAACGAACTGGTGCAGGTGCTGCAACCGTACAAGATCGTGTTCCTGACCGGCACCGGCGGACTGCTCGACGACCAGGGCAGGGTGATCGACTCGATCAACCTGTCGACCGAGTACGAGCACCTGATCGCGCAGCCGTGGATCAATGGCGGCATGCGCGTGAAGCTCGATCAGATCAAGGACCTGCTCGACAGTCTGCCGCTGGCTTCATCGGTTTCGATCACCCGACCCGCGGAACTGGCCAAGGAATTGTTTACCCACAAGGGTTCCGGAACGCTGGTGCGGCGCGGCGAGCGGGTGCTGCATGCGTCGTCATGGGGCGAACTCGATCCGGTGCGATTGCGTGGATTGATCGAATCGGCGTTTGGCCGCCGGCTGCTGCCGGACTACTTCGAGCGCACGCGCCTGCGACGTGCCTACGTCAGCGAGAACTACCGCGCTGCGGTGATCCTGACCGACGAGCGCCCGGGCAACGGCAACACGCTCACGTATCTCGACAAGTTCGCGGTGCTCGACGACGCGCAAGGCGAGGGGCTCGGCCGCGCGGTATGGCAGGTCATGCGCGATGAGAATCCGCGCCTGTTCTGGCGCTCGCGCCGCGGCAATCCGGTCAACCCGTTCTACTTCGCCGAGAGCGATGGCTGCTTCAAGCACGAGAAGTGGAAAGTGTTCTGGTACGGCCTCGATGATTTCGGCGACATCCGTCATTGCGTCGAGCATTGCCGCTCGCGCCCGGCCACGCTCGAGGATTGAATTGCCGATGGCCACCCAACGAATCAGGTTCGGCATCGTCGGCGCGCGCGGGCATGCCGGCGCGGAGCTGATCAGGATGATCGCGCGGCATCCGGCGCTGGAACTCGCGTTCGTGTCCTCGCGCGAGCTGGCTGGTCAGCGCGTCACCGACCACGTTGCGGAATTTTCCGGCGACCTGCGCTACGAGAATCTTTCCCATGATTCGGTCGCCGCCAAGCGCGCCGATGCGGTCGTGCTCGCGCTGCCGAATGGCAAGGCCGGCGAGCTCGTCGCGGCGATCCGTGTACTCGCTTCGGAAACCGTCATCATCGACCTGTCCGCCGACCATCGTTTCGACGATGCGTGGTACTACGGTTTGCCGGAACTCACGCGGATGCGCTACGCCGGGCAGAAGCGCATCAGCAACCCGGGTTGCTACGCGACGGCGATGCAGCTCGCGATCGCGCCGCTGAGGAACGAGCTGGCCGCGCCGCCGGTCTGCTTCGGGGTATCCGGCTTTTCCGGCGCCGGCACCGCGCCTTCCGACAGGAACGACCCGGACAAATTGCGCGACAACCTGATCCCGTATGCGCTCGTCGATCATCTGCACGAACGCGAGGCCGCCCGCCAGCTCGGCGTGCCGGTCGAGTTCATGCCACATGTCGCGGCGCATTTCCGCGGCATCACGATGACCGTGAACCTGTGGCTGCAGGAGGCGACGACCGTCGACGCGGTCAAGGCGCGGTACGCTGCGTTCTATGACGGCGAACCGCTGATCCGGATCGTCGACGACGCGCCGTGGGTGAGCATGATTGCCGGACAGCATCACGCCGAGATCGGCGGCTTCGCGCTTGCGCCCGGCGGGAAACGCGTCGTCGTCGTGGCGACGCTCGACAACCTGCTCAAGGGCGCGGCGACCCAGGCCATGCAGAACCTCAATCGCGCATTTGGTTTCGACGAATTCACCGCCATTCCGACCGGGTGATCCACCATGCCGTCACCCCGGCGCAGGCCGGGGTCCATTTTGACTTTCCTCAGCTAGATCAAGATCCAGATGGATTCCGGCCTGCGCCGGGATGACAAGCGTGCAGGCTCACCGCTCACCACCCTCCAGTTCCGACCCATTCCCATGACCGACCTGCTCTGGCAAAAACCCGACACCCGCACCGACGAGCGCATCATGCGATTTCTCGCCGGCGACGATGTTCTGCTCGATCGCGAATTTCTGCTGCACGACATCATCGCGAGCAAGGCGCACGTCGAAGGATTGGCGAACATCGGCATCGTCAGCGCGGACGAGGCGCAGGCGCTGGCGCGCGAACTCGATACGCTGGCCGAGGATTTCCGCGCCGGCCGCTTCGTGCTCGACGCGCGTTACGAGGATGGCCACTCCGCGATCGAGGCGCGCCTCGCCGAGCGTATCGGCGATGTCGGTCGCAAGGTGCATGCCGGGCGCAGCCGCAACGATCAGATCCTGGTCGCGACACGTCTGTGGCTGAAGGCGAAGCTCGCCGGACTCATGTCGATCTGTTGCGATGTCGCAAACGTTTGCCTCGATCGCGCCGCGCGCGAGGCGCTGCCGCTGCCAGGTTATACGCACCTGCAGCGCGCAGTGGTGTCGTCGACGGCGCTGTGGTTTGCCGGTTTCGCCGAGGCGTTCATCGACGATGCGCAGCGCGCGCGGGATACGCTGGCGTGGATCGATGCGAATCCGCTCGGCACCGCGGCCGGCTACGGCGTCAACCTGGAGCTCGACCGCGCGCACACGACGCGGTCGCTCGGCTTCGCGCGCATGCAGATCAACCCGGTCTATGCGCAACTCTCGCGCGGCAAGTTCGAGATCGGTGCGCTCGATGCGCTCGGCACGGCCGTGCTCGATCTGCGCCGGCTCGCCTGGGACCTGTCACTGTTCACCACGGCGGAATTCGGTTTCGTCAGCCTGCCGCCCGAGTACACCACCGGCAGCTCGATCATGCCGAACAAGCGCAACCCGGATGTCGTCGAGCTGATGCGCGCGAGTTACGCGAGCGTGGCCGCCGCGCGCACCGAGATCGAGCAGTTGTTGTCGCTGCCGTCGGGCTATCAGCGCGATCTGCAGTTCTCGAAGGGTTCGCTGTTCCACGGCTTCCATCGCGGCCTTGGCGCGCTGGAACTGCTGCCGGACCTGCTTGCGCGCCTGGAGTGGAACGCGCCGGCGATGCGCGCCGCGATCGAGCCGGCGATGTACGCGACCGATGTCGCGATCGAACAGGCGGCGGCCGGCGTCCCGTTCCGCGACGCGTATCGGCGTGCTGCCGAACCGGCAGCGACCGCGGGGCCGGGCCGTTCGCCGGAAGCGAGTCTCGCCGCGCGCGTGTCGCCGGGCGCGACAGCGGATCTGCGGCTCGATGAACTGCACTCGCGCCTGCGTGAACTGGGCGGCTAAGCGCGACGGGTCTTGCTGGCTGTTGTGGGAGCGGCTTCAGCCGCGATGCATCGGCTCGCTGAGACGCATAGGGACTGAAGTCCCTCCTGCAACGCGAAACCCGCTCTAGATGGTCGGCCTCAGCGCGTCAGCCAGCCTTGCGCGCGCGCCGTGCACAGCGCATACGGGAAGATCCAGAACAGCGCAAACGCCGAGAAGAACGAGTAGCCGATACCATAGACGAAGTCCCAACTGCGTTCGCTGCGCAGGTAGTAGAGCATGTTGAACGCGGACAGCAGCAACAACGCGCAGCAGAAGCGCAGCAGCACTTCCGGATGCGGTGGTGTCATCGCGACCAGCAGGGCCAGCGTCGCCCAACCGATCGGATAGCGCAGATTGCTGATCAGGAAATCGGCCAGTGCGACCGCGCGCGCGAAGGCCGGGCGCTTCCAGACGATCCCGCCGATGAAACGCAATTCCTCGCGCACATAGCTGCGATCCCAACGCAGGAACATCTTGCACAGACGCCGATAGGTGGTCGGCACCAGCGTGTGCACGATGGCGGCACGCTGATAGACGCAGTCGTAACCTTCGTTGAGGATGTCGTTGGTCAGCGCACGGTCCTCGCCGTAGGTGCAGCTGCGGCCAAGAAAGCGCTGGCCGATCCAGCGGTCGAGCACCTTGGCGACCACGCTTGCGCGATAGCCCGCCAGCGCGCCGGGACAGCAATACACGGTGCCGTAGGTGCTCTGCACCGCGCGCAGGAAGTCGAACGACAGTGCGAAACGCACCTTCAGCATGCGCGGAATCAGGCCGCCCTCGCGGTTGAACACGCTGACCTTGCCGGCAACCGCGCCGACTTTCGGATCCTTGAAAGCGCCGGCCATCGCGAGCAGCGTGTCCGGTTCGATCACGCTGTCGGAGTCGATCGTGACCATGACTTCGCCGCGACCCCGCCGGAAGCCGGCCTCGAGTGCGGCGCGCTTGCCGCGGTTGTGTTCGAAGCGCAACGGCGTGACCACGTGCGGAAACCGCGCCGCAGCGCGCTGGATATGTTCCCAGGTGTCGTCGCTGCTGCCGTCGTCGACCGCGAAGATCTCGAGCCGGTCGTGCGGATAGTGCGCGCTCGCGACCGATTCGATCGTGCGCGCGACCATCTCGCCTTCGTTGTAGGCGGGGATGATCACCGTCATCGCCGGCGCGTCGCGCATGCCCGCCAGTGGTGGCATGCGATAGCGGAACCAGAGCAGGGTGCGGAACAGCAGCATCAGGACGCCCATCCCGGCCCACAGGACCGCAGGGCCGACGATGAAGCGTCCCCATTCATGGTGGCGCGCCGAGTGCAGCACGCCATGGAACACGTTGAAGCGCCAGCTCGCATACAACATCAGCGAAAACCCGAGCAGGATGACGATCCGATACAGGCTGTCGCCCGGGATCTCGTGGTAGTCCCGCGCGCGGCGCATGAAATCATGCGGCGGAGCCGCTTCTTCGAGATTCTGCATGGGAGAGGATTGAACCGAAAAGCGCGATCTTCGGGCTTGCGCCGCAACCGCGCATGAATGAAAAAGGGTAACTTGATCCGACGACAACCGGAGTCCGCCCAGTGTATCGCGGTTGGTTCCGCCCAAGGCGTAAAACTTCGGTTAGTCTGAAGAGCGGTTTGAAAAACCGCTCCGGCACAGGGGATGTGCCACCGCGGCAAGCACACACTGTGCTTGTCGCGACAAAGTGGTGCGGCCTCGCCGCGACCGTTTGTCTGCACTGCGTCCGCCGGAGCGGACGCGAACGGCGAAGCCGGGCCGAAGGCCGAGTCGCAGGATGCGACGAGTAAACCGCGGCAGAGTGCCGGTTTTGCAACAATACTGGATGTGGAAAGCACGCGCGGTGCATCGCGGTGCGGCATTGACCGAAACGGAAGGATCGATGAAGGCGTTGCATTTCACAGCCGGCGACCGCGTGCTGATTTTCGCACCGCATCCGGACGACGAAACGATCGCCACCGGCGAACTGATCCAGCTTGCGCTCGGCGTCGGAGCCGCAGTGCGGATCGTGTTCGCGACCGATGGCGACAACAATCCGTGGCCGCAGCGCTGGCTCGATCGGCACTGGCATATCGGCGCGGAAGAACGCGCGCGCTGGGGGCAGCGCCGGCGTCGCGAGGCGCTGGCGGCGCTCGGGACACTCGGCGTGGCAGCCGACGATGCGCGCTTCCTCGGCTGGCCGGATCAGGGCCTGACCGAATGCCTGATGCAGGACGATGCGGCGACGACCCGCCTGGTCGGGGAGATCGCTGCATTCGCACCCAGCCATGTCGCGATGCCTGAGCTTCGCGATCGTCATCCCGACCACAGCGCCCTGCGCGTGATGCTCGACCTGGCGCTGCTGCGCATGCAAGACGCGCCCCTGCGCCTTGGCTACACCGTGCATGGGCACGCGATGCCGGACGCCGATGCGATGACCATCTCCGCGGACCGCGGGCGCCAGCAGCGCAAACAGCAGGCGATGCTGGCCCATGCCAGCCAGGTCGCGCTCAGCCGCCGGCGCCTGCTCGGGCTTGCCGGAAGAGCGGAGCACTTCGCGGTTGTGAGCGGCGCGGGTGCAACGCCGGGCATCGATCGGGCACTGCGCCTGCGCGTTCCGCATCGCTTGCCCTGGTCGCCCGGCCGGCGCCACGAATTGCTGCTGGTGCTGGCGACAAAACACGAAACCATCCGCCATCGCGCGCCGCTGCCGAGGTTCCCGCGGCGCAATTCGGCGCCGCTGCTGATCGATGCGCAGGGATCTCCACTGCCGGTCGAATGGGATGCAGGCGCGTTGCACCTGTCGCTTCCGGTTGTCGCGGCGCCGCTGCTCGCCGTTTACGCGAAGCTGGATCGTTGCGCGCCGCGATTGTTGATCTTCGATCGCGAGCGCTGGCACGATGCGCCGGATCTGCTGCCGGCTGGCGTGCCTCTCCTCGGCAAGACCGCCAACGGCCTAGTCTGAGCCGGGGGAATTACTGAACAATAAGCGTATATTAAACAATATGTTGAGGCATATAACTCATATGATAGGTAGAAGGTTTTAATGGAATCTTACGGGCAATCCCGCATAATTGCCCGTTTCCCCGCCGGGTTGCCTGCGTGATTCCTGATCTCGCCGTGCCGTTCGGCTCAAGGGGTGTTATCGAGGAACAGGATTCAATGACTTACGACATTGGTATCGGGCGTTGCACGGAAGTGGGTGAGGACACGGTCCTCGTCAAACTCGACAGCGTGATGGTCAAGCGGTTGTCCCCGGCTCATCCGTGGCAGCGGTCCGGCACCAGCCTGCTGCGTCTCAACCGCAATCTGTGCAGTGCGACGCGGCCGCCGGAGCCGGACCACGAGGTGTATCTCGATCGCGCCGCGTTGTCCAAGCGCTCGATGGCCGCGCTCGACATCGCCGGCAACGGCGCGACCGTTTCGGTCGATCTGCGCGCGCTGCTCAACGACCTCGACCCACAGCCGTCGGCCGGCCCGCAAAGCAAGAGCCGCTCGGGCGACCGCAAGCAGGCGAGTCATCGCTGAAGCCTTCGGGAAAGCGGATCACAAAAAACCCGGCGCGAGGCCGGGTTTTTCTTGCGTTCGAAAAGAGTGGTCGGGGTGACAGGATTCGAACTTGCGACTTCTACCTCCCGAAGGTAGCGCTCTACCAGGCTGAGCTACACCCCGACTGATCCCGCCGTGGCGGGCCGCGAATTCTAGCGGTGCTCCCGCGGCGGCGCAACCGACCATCGCCTCGTGCCCGAGCACCGCGCGTTGCGCCGCTTCGGCGCATCCGCGGCGCGCCGGGCCGAGGTCCGCGGCCCTTCTGGTAATCTTGGCGATCTTGTTGCTTGCATCGCGAGCGTCTTGCCGCGGCGCCGGTCCGAAAGGAAACCGATGGCTGTCACCCAAGCCCGCACCATGCCCGGCGTGCTCGAGCTGTTGCCGCTCGATCAGGTTGCGTTCCAGTCGATGCTGGATGCGATCCGGCGCAATTTCGAGCGTTTCGGCTTCCTGCCGGTCGAAACGCCGGTCATGGAATTCTCCAGCATCCTGCTGACCAAGGAAGGCGGCGAGACCGAGCGCCAGGTTTATTTCGTGCAGTCGACGGGGGCCATGGAGCAGGGCGAGAAGCCCGATCTTGCGCTGCGCTTCGATTTGACCGTGCCGCTGGCGCGTTACGTCGCAGAGCACGAGCGCGACCTGGTGTTTCCGTTCCGGCGCTACCAGATCCAGCGCGTCTATCGCGGCGAGCGCGCGCAGCGCGGGCGTTTCCGCGAGTTCTACCAGTGCGACATCGACGTGGTCGGCAAGGATGCCTTGTCGGTGCGCTACGACGCCGAGGTGCCGGCGGTCATCTACAACGTGTTCCGCGACCTCGACATCGGCACGTTCACGATCCAGATCAACAACCGCAAGCTGATGCGCGGCTGGCTCGAGGGGCTGGGCCTTGCCGATGGCGAACGGCAAGCCGCGGTCCTGCGCGAGGTGGACAAGCTGGGCAAGCGCGGTGCGGACGCGGTGCGCGACACGCTGGCCGGCGACGGTTTCGGTCTTGCCGCGGATGTCGTGGGCAAACTGCTCGATTTCGTCGCGTTCCGCTCGACTTCGCTCGCCGATGCGCTGGCGAAGCTCGATGCGCTCGGTGCCGGCAACGAGGCGCTGGAGCAGGGCCGGGCGGAACTCAAGGAAGTGCTTGGCCTGGTCAAGGCGTTCGGCGTGCCCGAGTCGCATTTCGCACTGAACCTGTCGATCGCGCGCGGCCTCGACTACTACACCGGCACGGTCTACGAGACCACGCTCAACGAGCATCCGCAGATCGGCTCGATCTGCTCGGGCGGCCGCTACGAGAACCTGGCCAGTCACTACACGAAGTCGAAGCTGCCGGGTGTCGGCATCTCGATCGGTGCGACGCGGCTGTACTGGCAACTGCGCGAGGCGGGTTTGCTGAAGGGCGGACTGAGCACGGTGCAGGTATTGGTCGCGCAGATGGACGAGGCGGAACTGCCGCGCTATCTGGAACTCGCGACCGAACTGCGCGCGGCCGGCATCAATACCGAAGCCGTGATCGAACCCGGCAAGCTCGCCAGGCAGTTCAAGTA
Organism: Lysobacterales bacterium; assembly: GCA_044445505.1. GTDB lineage: Bacteria > Pseudomonadota > Gammaproteobacteria > Xanthomonadales > Rhodanobacteraceae > Dokdonella_A. The sequence continues at coordinate 455 of JBIODY010000065.1, read as the reverse complement.
TGCCGACCGCGCCTGCATCCGGTTCGTGCTCGTGCTCGGGCCGGATGAAATCGCCAAGGGCGTGGTCACGGTCAAGGACATGCGCAAGCAGGACCAGTTCGAGGTCGCGCGTGCGGATCTCGCGGAGACGCTGCGCGTGGAGATCGAGAAGGCGGCGGTCATGTTGCGCGGTTGAGCAACACAACGTTCGTCGTCCCGGCGAAAGCCGGGACCCAGTGTCTGGGCATTGCACCGGAGACACTGGATTCCGGCTTTCGCCGGAATGACGAGAAGGGGGCATCTCCGGGACTTTTGGATCAGCTCCACGGAGCATCCACGAATCGCATTTGGACCAGTCATGCAGACGATTCTTCTCGACGGCAACAGCCTGACCCGCGAGCAACTGGTCGCGGTTGCGCGTCATGGTGCCAGCGTCGCGCTCGACGAGGCGCAGCTTGTGCATGTGCAACGCGCGG
>JBIODY010000064.1:0-9553 GCA_044445505.1 Lysobacterales bacterium | reverse complement strand
CTTCCCTTCCCCTGCGCAGCGGGGGAAGGTGGCCGACAGGCCGGATGGGGGTAACCCGGTAGCAAAGCAAACGCAACAACGCCCCTCTTGAAGCTGCCTTCCCTTCTCTTCCCCCGCTCCGCGGGGAAGGAACAGCGAGCTACGACGCATCCTGCATGCCTGTTCCGCACTATGCATGGGGTTATGCTTGCAGCGCGCACTGAATCCGTAGGAGCCCACCCTGTGGGCGATCGTGCCGGCGTGATTGCCGCGGGGGTTCGCACACAGCGTGCGCTCCTACGGTGCGTCATATTGCAGGGGCAAAATCGCCCCCTTCCGCCTTCGGCACCTTCCCCCGCTCCGCGGGGGGAAGGAACAGCGAGCTATGACCACTGACCAATCGGACTATGACCGCTCGCGCGTGACCGCAGCGGCAAGCGCCGCGATCAGTTCGCGCACAAGCTTGCGCTGGGCTGCCGGCAGCGTCGTGAACTCCCGAAACGCGAGCGCATCCTTCCCGCTCAAATCCGACACCCAGGTCGGTGCAGGTTCCTTCACCCCGTGGCGCGGCTTGCCGCCCGCCTGCAGTGCGTGCAGATCGACTTCGAGCAGAGCGGCGAGCGCGCGCAGATTGCCGAGCCGCGGCATGAAGGAACCATTGAGCCAGCCGGAAACCGCCTGCGGCGTCACCGATACACCGTACCGGGCCAGCAGCGGTGCGAGCTCGACCGGACTCGCCTCGAACCTCTTTTCGGCGAGCAACCTGTGCAGACGTTCAGCGAACGCGGCTTGTTCGGTCTTCATGGCCCGAACGTTAGGGCGACGTCGCGCTATGAGAGAAAGTTTATCTTTCGTACAATCAAAAGACTTTCTTTCATGGAAGGCCGCGCGCGGCCACGGGGAGCCATGCCGAAGTCGCTGCTGGAACAGCTCCCGGAAATCGTCAAGGAAGGCCGCCAGCAGGCCGAACGCATCCTGGAAGGTCTCGAAGGCCGTCACCGCGTGCGCCTGCAGACGCGCGAATGGGTGCTGCCGTCGAAGGACACGGCGGCGACCGACTGGATCGCGCACAACGAACGCGCCGCTCGCCTGCGCGAGGGCGACGGCGGCGAGTGGACCAACCGGCTGATCTACGGCGACAACCTGCTGGCGATGGCCGCGCTGCTGGCCGGTGACGACAACACCCCGAGCCTGCGCGGCAAGATCGATCTCATCTACATCGATCCGCCGTTCGATTCCAAGGCCGACTACCGGACCAAAGTCGAACTGCCCGGCGTGGAACTGGAGCAGCGACCGACGGTGATGGAGCAATACGCGTATTCCGATACCTGGTCGGGCGGCACGGTGTCGTATCTCGAAATGATCACGCCACGCCTAATCCTGATGCGCGAGCTCCTTGCTGACACAGGCTCGATCTTTGTGCATCTGGATTGGCATGTGGGGCACTACGTCAAGATCGTCCTCGACGAACTATTCGGCAAGAAAAACTTTCGAAACGAACTCGTTTGGTACTACTACAACAAGATGCCGGATACGCGGAACAAATTATTCCCCCGTTCACACGACGCCATCTACTGGTACGCAAAAAACGAAAAATCTGACTACTTCTTCGAGCATCAAGAAGAGATGCGAAGCAAGCCTGTAAAGCAGCTTGTGAGAAAGAAGCTCGATGGGCGGATGGTCAATGCCCGAGATGATCAAGGCAATGTCCAGTACGTTGAGCGGGATGCCAGAACGGTCGATTCTGTTTGGCGACTTTCCATGCTTCAACCCGCCGATAAGACCCAAAATTCAGGCTATGTCACTCAAAAGCCGGAGTCGCTTGTCGCGCGAATTATCAACGCTGTATCGAAGCCTGGCAGCCTAGTCGCCGACTTTAATGGAGGCTCCGGAACCACGGCCGCGGTCGCTGAGAAACTCGGCCGCCGCTGGATCACGAGCGACATCGGCAAGCCCGCCTGCATGATCATACGCAAGCGCCTGATCGACCAGAGCGCGAGGCCGTTCCTTTACCAGGCGATCGGCGACTACCAGGTCGAGGCGGCGAAGACTTCGCTCGGACGCAGCTTCCGCATCGGCGATCTGTCGGTAATCGTGCTGTCGTTGTACGGCGCGCTGCCGCTGGCGCCGGAGGACAACCCGCTGCGCAATCTCGGCGCAGTCGTGTTCAACGGCAAGAAGACACTGGTGCTGGTCGACTCGCCGAACAAGCTCACCGGCGACGCAACCTTGCGCAAGGCAATCGCGCAGCGCGACAACCTGCTCGGCGGCTGGGATCGCGTCGTCGTGCTCGGCTGGAATTTCGACCCGGCCATCGGCCAGAGCATCGCGGCGCTCAACGACGACCGCCTCGAAGTGCTGGTGATTCCACCGGACTTGCTCGACCGCCTGAAGAAGAAAGGCGGCATCGAGAAGCTGCGCGGCCAGGTGCGCTTCTGCAGCCTGCAATACGTCACGATCAAACCGATTCGCCGCGAACGCAGCGGCGACAGCGAACACCTGCATGTGACGCTCGACAACTACGTGCTGCTCTCGCCCGAGGCGATCAACCTCGACGAGGACAACCGCAAGAAGTTGCACAAGGTGATGAACGCCGAGCCGCTGGCGCTGATCGAGTACTGGGCGGTCGATCCGGACTACGACGGCGAGGTGTTCCGCTCGGTGTGGCAGGACTACCGCGGCAACACGGCGAACGACGACGATCCGCTGCGCGTGGTAACTGAGGCGCGCTTCGACGCGCCACGCAAGGATGGTGAACGCCGTGTCTGCGTGCGAGCAGTCGATGTGTTCGGGTTCGAGGCCGAGGTGGTGCAGGCCGTTGCGGAACCGAAAGTATGACTTCGTCCGTCGCGCGTCGGCCTTTGCCTGTCATCCCTGCGAAAGCGGGGACCCAGGGACGTTGCCATTCAGGCCGCCAAAGGCTGGATCTTCTTCAGGCCAGCGCCAGCCTTGCGCTCGGCGATCTTCAGGTCGTAGCTACTCTGCAGGTTGATCCAGAATTGGGGCGACTGCCCAAACGCGCGGCCGAAGCGCAGCGCAAGGTCTGCGGTCACCGGGCGCTGTTCGCGGACGATATGCGAAACGCGCATCGGCGACACGCCAATGGCGCCGGCGAACGCCGCCTGGCTCATCCCGAGATCTTCGAGGATCTCGCGCAGGTAGTAGCCGGGGTGGATCGGCGGAAGCCCATTGACTGTGGCAGGAATGCTCATGATCGTGTCATCTCAGTGATAATCGACGATTTCGACGTCGAAGGCATGGCCGGCATCGAACCGGAAACAGAGCCGCCACTGTTGGTTGATGCGGATGCTCCATTGCCCTGTGCGGTCCCCTTTCAACGATTCGAGGCGGTTCGAGGGCGGCGATCGCAAGTCCTCGATGGATGTCGCGACATCCAGCCGGTTGAGTTGCGCAGAAGCACGAAAGCGGATGTCCGGCGGCAATCGCCGGGTTTGCTGCGTGGCAAACAGCCGCTCCGTTTCCTTGTCGGCAAAGCTCCTTATCATTGCGTCAGCGTAAACACAACGTTTATCGAATGCAAGCGCGCGGAGCAAGCGCATGTCTGAGCACAACCCGCAGCTGGCGCTCGCCGCCGCGCTCACCCGCCGCACCGAAAAACTCTGCGTCGGCCTCGAACACGGCATCGCCGATCTCTACGAACTGGTCACTCCGGTCACCGCGGAACTGCTGCGCTGGTGGTTCGGCGAGGACGCGTGCGCGTCACGCGGCTTCAATTTCCATGCGGGCCAGCGCCAGGCAATCCTCAACGTAATCGTCGCGCACGAAGTGCTGGCAAGCCCGAACTTGAAGGATCTGTACCTGCAGGTTTGCGCGGATGCGTTGCTCGAAGGCAATCATCTCGCCGAGATTGCGCAGGACAAGCACGCGCATCCGAAGTATTGCCTGAAGATGGCGACCGGCACCGGCAAGACCTGGGTACTGCAGGCGCTGTTGATCTGGCAATTGTTGAACAAGACCGCGTCGCTGGATGAAGGCCGCGACGACGCACGTTTCACTCGGCGCTTCCTGATCGTCGCGCCGGGACTGATCGTCTACGAGCGCCTGCTCGATGCGTTCCTCGGCAAGGAAAGCGAGGACAAGAGCCGCGACTTCTCGACCTCGGACATCGCCAGCTTCGCCGACCTGTTCACGCCGCCGGCGCGGCGCGAACGCATCGCGCAATTCGTGCGCGGCAACGTCTGCACCAAGACCGAGATCGGCCTCAAGGCAACCGGCAACGGCATGATCGCGATCACCAACTGGCACTTGCTCGCCGATGCCGCCGACGAGGAAGAAGCGGGCGACGACGAGGAATTCGTCGACGCACCGGCGATGGTCGCCGAGCCTTCGGTGATTGCGTATCGGGTACTGCCGCTGACGCCGGGGCGCGCGACCGGCAACAGCCTTGATGTGCTCGACCGGCGCTGGGCGCGCGGCAATGTGCTGTCGTATCTCGCCGACCTGCCGGACTTGATGGTGTTCAACGACGAAGCGCACCACATCCATGAGTTGAAGAAGGAAGGAGAAATCACCGAGGTCGAATGGCAGAAGAGCCTGTCGATCATCGCCGCTGACAAGGGCCGGTGCTTCGTGCAGATGGACTTTTCCGCGACGCCGTACAACGACGTCGGCGGCGGCAGGAACAAACGCAAGATCTACTTCCCGCACATCGTGGTCGACTTCGATCTGAAGGCGGCGATGCGTCTCGGCCTGGTCAAGGCGCTGGTACTCGACAAGCGCAAGGAACTTGGCGCACTGCCGCTGGAGTTCAAGGCCGAGCGCGACGAAAGCAACAACCCGATCCTTGCCGAGGGCCAGCGCGTGATGTTGCGCGCCGGCCTGCAGAAGCTGCGTAAGCTCGAAACCGATTTCGCGCGCCTCGATCCCGAGCGCCATCCGAAGATGCTGGTCGTGTGCGAGGACACCACGGTGTCGCCGCTGGTCGCGCAGTTCCTGCTCGGCGAAGGCCTGCATGACGCCGATGTGCTGACGGTCGATTCCGGCAGGAAGGCCGAACTCGGCGAAAAGGAATGGGCGCCATTGCGCCAGCGCCTTTTCAGCGTCGACAAGCATGTCCAGCCACGCGTGATCGTCAGCGTGCTGATGCTGCGCGAGGGTTTCGACGTCAACAACATCTGCGTGATCGTGCCGCTGCGTTCGTCGCAGGCGCAGATCCTGCTGGAGCAGACGATCGGTCGCGGCCTGCGCCTGATGTGGCGCGACCCGGAATACCTCGACATCAAACGCGAGAACCGCGAGCGCATCAACCGCGGCGAGGAGCCGGGCAGCCTGATCGACATCCTGTCGATCGTCGAGCATCCGGCGTTCCAGGGTTTCTACGACGACTTGATGAAGGAAGGCCTGGTCGGAACGACCGGCGACGATGACGAAGGCAGCAGCACCGGCGACCTGATCGCGTCGGAATTGCGCGAAGGTTTCGAGCGTTACGATTTCGCGATTCCTTTCATCCTGCGCGAAGCGGACGACACCCTCGAACATCTGCCGATCGACGTCGCCGCACTGCTGCCGTTCAGCGCAATGACACGCCCGCAACTCGCCGAACTGCTCGGCAAGGGCGACACATTCACTTCGCACGATCTGCAGAGCAGCACGCTGTTCGGCGACTACCGCGTCGATGGCGCGGTGATGAACGTCAATGGCTACAACGAATTGTTGTCGCGCCTGACCCGGCGCATCGGCCAGGCGTTGAGCCAGCCGCTACCGAAGGGCAATCGGATCGCCCAGCATCTGGCCACGCCGTATCTGCAGGTGAATACGGTCGCGCTGGCCAGCGCGATCGACGACTACATCCGCGAACGCCTGTTTCGTGAAGCGTTCGAGCCATTTGCGGAAGAAGGCTGGCGATTGTTGCTGCTGCAACCGGTGATCGATCACATCGTCAAGGTGTTCGGACTCGCCTTGGTAAAGGCCGAGGAGCGCGGCATCGAGGGCGATACGGACATTCGCTATCGACGCCTGTCCGAAGTCACGAAACTGATGGTGCGCGAGAGTGCGTCGCTCGAAGTCGGCAAATGCATCTACGAACGCCTGCCGTTCCCGATCCGCAGCGGCGGACTGGAACGCGCGTTCATCGAATGGGCGAATGCCGACGCGAGCGTCGAAGCATTCTGCAAGATCAGCGAGAACCGCCACGATTTCGTGCGCCTGCGCTACGTCAAGGACGACGGACTGCCGGCGTTCTACTTTTCGGATTTCATGGTGCGCACGGCGGACGCGATTTATCTCGTCGAAACCAAGGCGCAGCAGCAGGTCAACCATCCGAACGTGCAACGCAAACTGAAGGCCGCGACGACCTGGTGCGGCCGGATCAACGCGCTCGATCCGGCGCAACGCAGCGAGCGCGAGTGGCACTACGCGCTGGTCGGCGAATCGCTGTTCCACGATTGGCGCGCCAAGGGCGCCCGACTTGGCGAGTTGCTGCTGTTTTCGCGCGCACGCGTCGCGCCGATCGCAAACGCGCAAAGCAGTTTGGCCTTGGGAGATTGACCAGGCACGCTCGCAATGGTTGGTCGAGGCGTCGCGGGCAAGGACGGCAGGCAGTGGAAAAGCCAGCAAGGTGATTCGCGAAACGGGCGCGACATGAAGGACAAGTACAAGGAGACCTCGCGCGGCGGTTTGGCGGTCAACGTCATTAGTGTTGAAGCTGCCTTCCCTTCCCCTGCGCAGCGGGGGAAGGTGGCCGACAGGCCGGATGGGGGCAACCCGGTAGCAAAGCAAACGCAACAACGCCCCTCTTGAAGCTGCCTTCCCTTCTCTTCCCCCGCTCCGCGGGGAAGGAACAGCGAGCTACGACGCATCCGGCATGCCCGTTCTGCACTGTGCATAGGTTTGCGCTTGCAGCGCGCTGTGAATCCGTAGGAGCCCACCCTGTGGACCGTGCCGGCGTGATTGCCACGGGGGTTCGCGCACAGCGTGCACTCCTACGGTGCGTCATATTGCAGGGGCAAAATCGCCCCCTTCCACCTTCGGCACCTTCCCCCGCTCCGCGGGGGAAGGGACACAGAGCTACGACGCATCCTGCATGCCTGTTCTGCACGGTGCAGCCCAGCAGGTCGGGGTAAGCGCCGGCGAACCCGACACGTCACGCATATCGCCGCTGGGCATCGCTGCGCTCATCCCAGCCTGCAGCCTGCGACGCGCATGCCGCCGCCGTGGACCTCATGGAAATTCCAGCGTCGCCACCAGCGGCAGATGATCCGAGGCGATGCGTGCGGCGCGGCTCCTGTGCACGCGGAGGTCGACACAGGCGCTGGCGGGCGCGACCCAGATGCGGTCGAGCGCGGCGACCGGGCACGGTGATGGGAACGTCGCCGGTGCCATCGACATGCCGAACCACTGGTCGAACGCGCGCAACGCGTTGCGCGGGCGCCACTCGTTGAAGTCGCCGAGCAACACGATCCGTTCGGCGGATGTCGCGCCGAGCAGCGCCTGCAACCGCGCGATCTGCGTGCGGCGCTCCGCAACACGCAGGCCGAGATGGGTCACGACGATGCGCAGCGTTCCGCCACCATGATCGATGAGGAGATCGATCGCATTGCGTGGCTCGCGCCGGTCCACGCCGAGTGCGTGGCAGGCGACATCGCGCGCCGGCCAGCGAGTCAGCACGGCGTTGCCGAAGTCGCAAGCGTATTTCTGCAAGGTCGGCATCACGATCGCGCGCGCCGCGGCGGCGGTTTCCAGCTGCGAGCGCAGGTCGAACCCGGCGCGCCGCGAACCGAATTCCTGCAGCGCGATCACGTCGGCGTCGAGCTCGCCGATCACGCGTGCGATGCGCGCAGACGAGAAGCGGCCGTCCAGTCCGACCCCGCCGTGCATGTTCCAGGTCGCGATGCGCAGTCGCGCCATCACGCATCGTCCTGCGTCGTGGCGCGGCGCGATCGCGCGCGCACGACGAGCGCGGCGATGACGAGCAGTCCGATCGCCGCCGCCAGCGCGAGCCACGCCAGCGGATGCGGATCCAGCAGCACCGCGCGCGCACGATCCACGAACAACGCATACAGCACGACACCGGGCGCCATGCCGAGCGCGGTGCCTGCGAGATAGTCGCCGCGATGGATGCGCGCGGCACCCGCGACAAAACCGACCACGCTGTACGGCGCGATCGGCACGATGCGTACCAGCGCGACCGCGACGATGCCGTGGCCGATCACGCGTGCGCGCAGGCGTTCCCCACGCGCGCCGGCGACGCGTGCGAACACGCGTGCGGGCAGCAGGCGGCCGATTTCGTGGACGAGCGCGGCGCTCAGCACCGAGCCGAGCAAGGCATAGATGCCGCCGGCGAGCGGTCCGAACACGATGATGGTCGCCGCGATCAGCAGATTCACCGGAAACACGATCAGGCCGCCGAGTGCGAAACATGCCAGCGCGACCACGGGCGCGAACGGCGCCGTGCGCCAGCCTTGCGCGGCAGCGAGCAATCCGGCGATCGTGGGCCGCGCCGTCTCGGGCCAGCGCAGCCACAGGGCAGTCATCAGCAACGCGAGCGCGAACAGGCCCAGCGCGAATGTGCGCCAGCGCGCGCGCGATGTCTGCGCGAACAGCGTGTGGCGTCGAGGCGAACCTGCGCGCGGCGGCGCGCCAGGCGCTGCGCCGTTGACGGCGCGGTTCGCGTGCCCTGGCTTCATGGCGCGCATCGCCCCTGCCCTACAGCAGTCCTTCGATCGGCAGCAGGCGCATCAGGTCAACGCGCACGCGTTTCGACAGCGTGGTTTCCGGTTCGCGGGAAAAAATCACCGGCTTGCCATCGTCGACCGCGATCCAGCGCAACGGCCGATCCGCGAGCGGCGCCGTGCTGGCAGGATCCAGCACGACATGGAACGCGTTCTCCGGCGCAGTCGCATTTGCGAAGAACCGCTCGACCGCGCCGGCCAGCCCGGGGCTGTCGACGATCACGCCCATCTCGGTGTTGAGGTCGCGCGAACGCGGGTCGAAGTTCATCGAGCCGATGAACACGTTGCGATGATCGACCACCATCGTCTTCGCATGCAGGCTGACCCCGGACGAGCGGCCGTGGGCGCTGCGGGCAGGCGCGCCGCCGAGCGGCCGGAACTCGTACAGATCGACGCCGGCGACCAGCAGCGGGCGGCGGTAGCGCGCATAACCGGCATGCACTTCGGGTTCGTCGTTCGCCGCCAGCGAATTGGTCAGCGCCTTGACGTCGACGCCATGTCGCGACAGGCCCTCGAGCAACGCCTCGCCTTCGTCGCCGGGAATGAAATACGGCGACACCAGCAGGAGTTGCTGCCGCGCGGACTCGAGCAACGGGCGGATCTGCTCGTCGATGCGCATGCGCGGGCGGCGCTCGTGCGCGGCATCGCCCTTGTCCGGCGCATCGGCAACGAGTTTCGCGTCGCCCCAGTACCAGTTGCCGCGCCGCGCCGCATCCGCGACATCGGCGGGTTCGTCGGCGACGGCCTGCGCATAGTCGCCCTGCGTGAACGCGCGCGCGTCGCGGGCGAGGCGGTCGCGCACGCGTGCAAGATCCGCCGCGGTCGCAGCGGTCGCGGTGAACGCGCGCACCGGGAACGCGTCGTCGCTGTTCCAGTACTTGTCG
>JBIODY010000063.1:0-9566 GCA_044445505.1 Lysobacterales bacterium | reverse complement strand
TGCATCGCGGTGTCGACCCATATCTCGGTGATCTGCATCAATTCCGCGAGCGTCACCGAATTGCGGATCTGACGGACGCGGTTCATCGCGTTACGTGCGTGCGGAATACGCCGGTTGCTGCGGATCAACTCATGCACGGCCCGTACGCCCTCACCCTTGGGCACCAGCACGTCGATGAGGCCGAGTCGATGCAGTTCGTCACTGGAGTAGATCGTGCCGTTCAGCATCATTTCCTCGGCGAAGCGCGGACTCACGCGCTGGCAGAGGAACGAGTAGGCGCCCATTCCCGGGAAAAGGTCGAACAGCACTTCCGGAAAGCCCATGCCGATGCCGCTCTCGGCGACGACGGTCTGGCAGGACAACGCGAGCTCGAGGCCGCCGCCGAGCGCATCGCCCTGCACCAGCGCCACCGTGTGCACGTTGCGGTTCAGTCCGGCGTGGATTTCATGGACCCCTTCCACGCACAAGCGCGCATAAGCGAGCAGATGTTCGCGATTGCGCTCGCGGATCAGTCGGCAAAAGAGTTCAAGGTCGCCGCCCAGATTGTAGACCGGGGCATCGGACGCCATGACCACGTGCGCAAGACCCGTGTCGGCATTCGAGGAGCGCAACGTGAGGTGATCGGACGTGCGCTTCAGGAACTCGCGCATTTCCTTCATCAGTGCGACGGAAAAACATGCGCGATAACCCGTGTCGCGCGGGAAGCGATGCGCATGCATGAAACACCAGTGCGCATTGGCGACCGGATCTTCAAGCGTGCGCAGCAGGCGATAATCGTTGTTACGATGCAACATTTCGACGGCGGTCATGGTTTCAATCCTCAGGACGGGCCGCCCGTCGATCGCAAGCCGAGCGGCAAACGCTCTGCACCCCAGTGCCCCGAGACGGGACGATCCATGGCAGTCTAGCGCAAACTAGAGCCGATATTGACAATTGGCGCACGCGTGGGGCCTCGGCAGAATATGCCCGGAACATTCCTTGCATTGAAAGGAAGGCTGGCACGGCGACACCGGGGTGGGCCGCGCGGGCCGGGGAGAGCCGGGATCGTGACGAATCGTGAAATCGATGGCCGGGATCGGACATACGGCCATTTGCAGCAGGGGAGTGGTGGGGAAGCATGACCAATCAGGCAGACAAGGCGGGATTGCGCCCCGCTCGCATGTCGATTCGCTCGGCCGTCTTGATCAGCAGCGGCCACAACGCATGGAGCAGCGAGATCGAGGACATCTCCGCAACCGGCGTGATGGTCGGCAAGCCGGACAACTGGAGCGGCCAGTTGGGTGACGTCTACGCGCTCGACATGCTGATCGGCGAATCGCTCGACATCCATGTCGAGGCGCGGCTCGCGCGGGTCACCGACAGCCAGCTCGGATTCGCCTATGCGCGCATTCCCGCGGACAAGGAGGTCCCGTTGTGGGATCTGCTTGGCGGCTACGCGGACCGGCTGGAGCCGTATTCGGGCTGAGAATGGCCTGCGCGGATCAGCGCGGGCTTCAGTGTGCTGCCGCCGCGGCGGCAACCGCGGCGCTTTCGCGCAGTTCGCGCCGCAGGATCTTGCCGACATTGGTCTTCGGCAGCGAATCGCGGAATTCGATGTACTTGGGCAGCTTGTACCCGGTCAGGTTCGCCTTGCAGTGCGCGCGGATCGCCTCTTCAGTGAGCGACGGGTCCTTCTTCACGACGACGATCTTCACCGCTTCCCCGGACTTCTCGTCCGCAACGCCGACCGCTGCGACCTCGAGGATGCCGGGCAACTGCGCAACGACATCCTCGATCTCGTTCGGATAGACGTTGAATCCGGACACCAGGATCATGTCCTTCTTGCGATCGACGATGTAGACGTAGCCTTTCTCGTCGATGCGCGCGATGTCGCCGGTGCGCAGCCAGCCGTCCGCCGACAGCACCTTGGCGGTCTCGTCCGGGCGGTTCCAGTAACCCTTCATCACCTGCGGGCCGCGCACGCACAGCTCGCCGGTTGCGCCGATGGGAAGGGTCATGCCGTCGTCATCCTGGATCGCGACGTCGGTCGATGGGATCGGCAGCCCGATCGAACCGTTGTACGCAGTGATGTCCACCGGATTGATGCACACCGCCGGACAGGTCTCGGTGAGCCCATAGGCCTCGGCCAGCGTGCAGCCGGTCACGCTCTTCCAGCGCTCGGCGACCGCGCGCTGCACCGCCATGCCGCCGCCGAGGGTCAGGTGCAGCTTGGAAAAATCGACGCGATCGAAGCCCGGCGTATTGAGCAGGCCGGCAAACAGCGTGTTGACGCCGGTCAGCGCGGTGAATCCGGTCGAGCGGATTTCGCGCACGAAACCGGGCATGTCGCGCGGATTGGTGATCAGGTGGTTGAAGCCGCCGACGCGCGCGAACACCAGGAAGTTCGCGGTCAGCGCGAAGATGTGGTACAGCGGCAGCGCGGTGATCACGACCTCCTCGCCTTCGCGCATGGCCGGGCCGATCCATGCGTGGGCCTGCAGCATGTTCGCGACCATGTTGCGATGGGTCAGCATCGCGCCCTTGGCGACGCCGGTGGTGCCGCCGGTGTATTGCAGGAACGCCAGATCGTCCGGACCGACATCGATCTTGCCCAGCTTCGAGCGCATTCCACGCCCGAGCGCCTCATTGAAGCGGATCGCGTTCGGGAGCGAATAGGCCGGCACCATTTTCTTGACGTGGCGCACGACGAAATTCGTGATCGCCGATTTCGGGAAACCGAGCAGGTCGCCCACGCCGGTGCAGATCACATGTTTGCAAGATGTGCCGGCGATCACCTCGGCGACGGTTCCGGCGAAGTTGTCGAGAACGACGATCGTGCTGGCGCCGGAATCGCCGAGCTGATGCTTGAGCTCGCGCGGCGTGTACATCGGATTCGTGTTGACCACGGTCAAGCCGGCGCGCAGCACGGCCATGATCGCGACCGGATACTGCAGCAGGTTCGGCAGCATCAGCGCGACCCGATCGCCCCTGGCGAGCTTGAGATCGTTGACCAGGAACGCCGCAAACGCCGCACTCAGCCGGTCGAGATCGCCATAGGTGATGCGGCGGCCCATGTTCTCGAACGCAGGCCGGTGGCGGAAGCGGTCGCAGCACTCGTCGAGCAGCGCGGCCACGGAGCGGTACTGGCCCGGATCGATTTCCGTCGGTATGCCCGGGGGATAGCTGGCCAGCCAAGGACGTTGTTCGATCGTCATGCGTGCTCCCCTGTGGCCGGTCTCTGGCACTGCGCTGCGGTGGCGGCGCGCTAAGCGGCGCCGTCTCCGACCGATTGCAGCATAACGCCGGAACGCGCAGCAAGCCGCATTGCAAGGTTGACATTCCGGCGCGGGGAATGCGGGACGGGCAACTGCCGATGGTCCGGCTGTTTCGTTCCCGCGGGCGGCATGCACGACCGCCGGATGCGGACTTGATCCCGTGCGGCGATCGCGGATGCCGGCCGCATCCACAGCGCCGGGATGAGGGCAGCTGCGCCGTTACGCCGCCTTCTTCGCCGCAAGCTGACGCAATACATACTGCAGGATGCCGCCGTGGCGGAAGAATTCGCGTTCTTTCGGGGTCAGCAGCAGCACTTTCACCGTGAAGTCCTTCCTGCGTCCGTCGGGGCCCGTCGCAACGACGCGCGCTTCCTTCGCTGCGCCGCCGGCGATACCGCTGAGATCGAAGGTTTCCATGCCGGTAAGTCCCAGGGTCTGCGCGTTCTCGCCTGCCTGGAACTGGCAGGGCAGCACGCCCATTCCGACCAGGTTCGAGCGATGGATGCGCTCGAAACTCTCGGCGATGACCGCCTTCACGCCGAGCAACAGCGTGCCCTTGGCGGCCCAGTCGCGTGACGAGCCGGTGCCGTATTCCTTGCCGGCGAGCACGATCAGCGGGGTCTTCTCGGCCTTGTATTTCATCGCCGCGTCGTAGATTGCGAGCTGTTCGCCGCTCGGCACGTGCCGCGTGTAGCCGCCTTCGACTCCGTCCAGCATATGGTTCCTGATGCGGATGTTCGCGAACGTGCCGCGCACCATCACATCGTCGTTGCCGCGACGCGAGCCGTAGGAATTGAAATTCTTCGGCGCGACGCCGCGTTCGATCAGGTAGCGCCCGGCCGGCGAGTCTTTCTTGATCGAACCTGCCGGCGAAATGTGGTCGGTCGTGATCGAGTCGCCGAACAGGCCAAGGCAATGCGCGCCATGCACGTCCTCGACAGGACCGAGCGCCATCGTCATGCCGTCGAAGTAGGGTGGGTGCTTGATGTAGGTCGACGCCGTATCCCACCGGTACAGCTCGCCATCGGGCGAAGCGATCGAGTTCCAGCGTTCGTCGCCCTTGAAAACGTCGGCGTAGTTCTTCTCGAACATTTCCGGTGTGACTGCGCCGGCCATCAGGTCGCTGATTTCCTGATTGGACGGCCAGATGTCCTTCAGGAACACGTCGTTGCCCGCGCGGTCCTTGCCGAGCGCTTCGGTCGTGATATCCACGTCGAGCGAGCCGGCCAGCGCATATGCGACGACCAGCGGCGGCGAGGCGAGGTAGTTCATCTTTACCTCCGGATGCACGCGACCTTCGAAGTTGCGGTTGCCGGAGAGCACGGCTGCGACGGCCAGATCGCCATCGGCGATGCCCTTGCTGATCTCGACCGGCAGCGGGCCGGAGTTGCCGATGCAGGTGGTGCAGCCATAGCCGACCAGGTAGAAGCCGAGCTTGTCGAGTTCGCCGAGCAGGCCGGTCTCCTGCAGATAATCGGTGACGACCTTGGAGCCGGGCGCCAGCGAGGTCTTCACCCACGGTTTCGCCTTGAGGCCTTTCGCCGCCGCCTTCTTCGCCAGCAGGCCCGCGGCCAGCATGACTGCCGGGTTCGAGGTGTTCGTGCACGAGGTGATCGCGGCGATCACGACCGCACCGTCGCCGATCTTGAACGATTGGCCATCCTTCTCCACGCGTACGCCGCCATTGGTGATCGAATTGGCCGGATTGCCGACCGCGGTGGCGCCGCCTTCGTTGGCAAAATCATCGGTCGCCGCGGTTTTCACACGGCGGGTAGCGGTAAGCAGCCCCACGGCGTCGTGGAAACTCTGCTTGACGCCGGACAGCAGTACGCGATCCTGCGGACGCTTCGGGCCGGCCATCGACGGGCGCACGTCGGCGAGATCGAGTTCCAGTGTCGTGGTGTAGGTCGGCTCGGCCGAGTCGTCGTCGTGCCACATGCCTTGCGCCTTGGCATACGCCTCGGTAAGCGCGATCTGCCCGGCGCTGCGGCCGGACAGCTTCATGTAGCGCAAGGCTTCGCTGTCGATCGGGAAGATGCCGCAGGTCGCGCCGTATTCCGGCGCCATGTTGCCGATCGTTGCGCGGTCGGCTAGCGCCAGATGCTTCAGACCCGGGCCGAAAAACTCGACGAACTTGCCGACCACACCGAGCTTGCGCAGCATCTGGGTCACGGTCAGCACCAGATCGGTGGCGGTCGCGCCTTCCGGCAACTTGCCGGTGAACTTGAAACCGACCACTTGCGGAATCAGCATCGAGGACGGCTGGCCGAGCATCGCGGCTTCCGCCTCGATGCCGCCGACGCCCCAACCGAGCACGCCGAGACCGTTGACCATCGTCGTATGCGAATCGGTGCCGAACACGGTATCCGGATACGCCCAGAGCTGGCCGTCCACGTCCGCAGTCATCACGACGCGGGCAAGGTGCTCGAGATTGACCTGATGCACGATGCCGGTGCGCGGCGGCACGACCCTGAAATCGGCCAGCGCCTTCTGGCCCCAGCGCAGGAAAGCGTAGCGTTCCTGGTTGCGTTCGAATTCGATCCTGACGTTGGTATCGAGCGCGCTGTCGCTGCCGAACGCATCGACCTGCACCGAATGGTCGATGACCAGCTCGGCCGGCGACAGCGGATTGATCTGGGTCGCATCGCCGCCGAGTTTCACCACCGCGTCGCGCATCGCGGCGAGATCGACCACGCACGGCACGCCGGTGAAATCCTGCAGCAGCACGCGCGCCGGCATGAACGAGATTTCGGTGTCCGGCTCCTTGCTCGCGTTCCATTTCGCGACGGCCTCGATTTCCTTCGAGGTGACATTGACGCCGTCGTCGTGGCGCAGGAGATTCTCCAGCAGGACCTTCATCGAATAGGGCAGGCGCGTGAGATCGAAGCGCTGGCCGAGCCGGGCCAGGCTGACATAGTGGTAACGCTTGCCGTTGACCTCGAGGATGTCCCGGGTCTGGAAGGAATCTATCATTGGAATCTCCTCATGACTGCCACGGCAGCGCCGCGGGTGCGATCCGGAGGGAACCGGGTCTGCGTATAGCCCGTTATTATCGCTCAAACACGGGGTGCACTGCGAATCACGCGTCGCACGTACGGAGGAGCACGCAATGAACACGACCGATGCGGCAGGCATCGTTGCTTTCTGGAGCGAAGCCGGCTATCGGCGCTGGTTTGCGCGCGACGATGCGTTCGATGCGCAGCTGCGCGAGCGTTTTCTGGACGTGCATTTCGCGGCGGCGCGAGGCGAGTACGCTGAATGGACCGACAACGCCGTCGGCGCGTTCGCGCTGGTACTCCTGCTCGACCAGATTCCGCGCAACTGCTTCCGCGCGAGTGCGCATGCATACGCGACGGACGGTTTGGCGCGATATCACGCGGCACGCGCGATCGAGGCGGGTTTCGATACGCGGGTCGATGCGAGCCTGCGCGTGTTTTTCTACCTGCCGTTCGAACACTCCGAAGACCTTGCCGACCAGCGGCGTTCGCTCGAACTGCACAGGTCGCTGCCCGGCAAGGATGCGGATGCCTGGGCACTCAAGCACTGCGAGGTGATCCGGCGCTTCGGCCGCTTTCCGCATCGCAACCGCGCACTCGGGCGCGAGAGCACCGCCGAGGAACAACGCTATCTCGACGCCGGCGGCGGCTTCGCCGGCTGATCGGTCGCTGTCGAACGGTCTGAAACACGCTGCTGGTCCAGCGCTGGATTGTCCGTTCGCACTGAACCCAGCTGCGCGGCAAGCGAAGTCGGCTCAACCGCGATCGAGCATGCTTCGACTGAGCAGTCCGCGCGCGAGCATCGCGTATTGACGGCGCCGGATCAGCAGGCGGATCTGCCCGCCGCCGACCTGGCGCCACAGCACCGCGGCGCGTACCGCCGCCAGCAGCAGGGCGCGGATTTGTTCGACCAGCTGCGGCTTGGCGAGATGAATCGGGTTGCCGTGCACGATCACGCGCGGACGCAATTGCGACAGCGTCGCGACGTAGAGGTCGGCGAGGCGCGCCTGCACGGTCGCATTCGCGCCGCCGAAATGATCGACCTGGCGCTGGATGCCCTCGATGCCGCTGCGCAGTTCGCGCAGCACGCGCGGGTTGCGTGCGAGGCGGCGCTCCAGGCGCAACACGCCGAGCACGAGCCGGGTCAGCGCAAGGTCGCGCTCGCCCTCGAATTGCGCCAGCAGCGTTTCGAGCCCGTTGCGCACGCCGGCGAGGCCGCCGAACACGTCGGCCGCGCTGTCGGCATCGATGCGGAACACGCTGGCGAGGCTCGACTGGACGACTGCCGCGTCCGCGGAGCCGCGCGTGGCGATCTCGTGGACCAGGCGGCAGGCCTGCAGCACTCCGGCAAGCGCAATCACGCGGGCTTCACGCATCGTCCGCATCCCAGCCGCCATACGGCGCATCGCTGCGGTCGATGAGCGCACCGCCGAGGCAGACCTCGCGGTCATAAAAAACCACCGACTGCCCAGGCGTGACCGCGCGCTGCGGCTCTTCGAACGTCACCACGCAACGCTCGCCGTCGATCTCGACACGGCAGGCTTGCGCGGGTTGCCGATAGCGCGTCATCGCCGTGCAGCACAATTCCGCGCCCGGAGCGGCGCCGGCGATCCAGCTCAAGCCGCTCGCCGCGAGACGGCGCGAACTCAGCCAGTGATTTGCGTTGCCTTGCGCGACATGCAGCACGTTCGTTGCCAGATCCTTGCCGACCACATACCAGGGCTCGCCATCCGCATCGCGACGACCGCCGATGCGCAGGCCGCTGCGCTGGCCAAGCGTGTAGTAGAACACGCCCATGTGCTCGCCGACCGTGATGCCGTCCGGCGTCCGCATCAGGCCCGGCTGGGCCGGTATGTACTCGCCGAGGAACGCACGGAAGTCGCGTTCGCCGATGAAACAGATGCCGGTCGAGTCCTTCTTGCCGTGGGTGGCGAGGCCCGCTTCGCGAGCGATCGCGCGCACGTCGGTCTTGGCCAGCTCGCCGAGCGGGAACAGCGTATTCGCGAGCGCGTGCTGGCCGAGCGCGTGCAGGAAGTAGGTCTGGTCCTTGGCCGTGTCGCGCGCACGCTTGAGGCGCCAGCGGCCTGCAACGCAATCGACGCGCGCGTAGTGGCCGGTCGCGATCCCGCCGGCGCCGAGCGCGTGCGCGTGGTCGAGGAAGGTCTTGAACTTGATCTCGCGATTGCACAGCACGTCGGGATTCGGCGTGCGGCCGCGGCGGTATTCGTCGAGGAAGTGCGCGAACACCTGGTCCCGGTATTCGGACGCGAAGTTGCGCAGGTACAACGGAATGCCGAGCTTCGCGCACACCGCGACCGCGTCCTTGCGGTCCGCGTCCGCGCGACACCCGTCGCCGCGATCGTCCTCCTCCCAGTTCTGCATGAACAGGCCGGCGATCGTGCTGCCCGCGCGTTGCAGCAGCAGCGCGGCGACCGATGAATCCACGCCGCCGGACATGCCGACGATGATGTCTGCGGCAGTCATGGGTTTCCGGCGCGATGCGTCGATGGGTCGCTCGCGGAGCGTTCGCGGCAATCGACGCGTCGGAAGCCGGCCCGGGCATGGTCCAGGCCCGTCGCGCCGTCGCGTCGGGATCGTGGTGCCGTCCGCTGGTCCGCAATGAGGCCCATCGCTGGAGCGATAAGCGGATGGCGGACCAGGCGCCGCGTCGCGAGACCAGGCGAGCTGCTTTCAATTCCTCTGCTGCAGGCCACTAGTTCGGTTCTGCAGTCAGGCTTCGCACCGCGTCCAGCGGCAGGTGTCGCTCGGCCAGCCAATCGTCGACGCTGGCCAGCACCATCGGGCTGCGCAGGCGGGCGCCGGCAGCGGCGATCTCGTCGCGGCTCAGCCACAAGGCGCGCAGGATGCCTTCGTCGAGAATCCGCGCCGGATCGTGCTGCACCGGTTCGGCCGCGAACGTGAAGCGCACGAACTGGCGTCCCGATTGCGAACTCCATTGCTGCACGCCGAGCAGGCAGGTCAGGCGCACCTGCCACCCGGTCTCCTCGAAGGTCTCGCGGATTGCCGCGGCCTGCAGCGTTTCATCGGGTTCGAGATGGCCGGCCGGTTGATTGAGCACGATGCGGCCGCGAACATCTTCCTCGACGAGCAGGAAGCGGCCATCGCGCGGCACTACCGTGGCGACGGTCACATGCGGACGCCAGACTGCATCGTCGAGGTCGGCGGATCGGATTGGCAACGGCTTCATCCGATCAGTCTAGCAGGCCATTCCGACGCGGAAATCAAGCGGCCGCATACGGATCTGCCGCCGCGGCAAGTGCGCAAGTGCATGTCGCGGCAAACGTTGCGTGGCTCC
>JBIODY010000062.1:0-9671 GCA_044445505.1 Lysobacterales bacterium | reverse complement strand
TCCGGGGCGGAACGTGACCACCCTCCGCGCGGAGATCGGAATCTCCACGCCGGTCTTGGGGTTACGCCCGGGACGCTGATTCTTGAAACGCAGGTCGAAGTTGCCGAAACCGGACAGCTTCACCTGCTCCCCTTTTTCCAACGCATCGCGCACGACTTCGAAGAACGCGTCGACGAACTCCTTGGCTTCGCGCTTGTTGAGGCCCACGTCCAGAAACAGACGTTCGGCCATCTCCGCCTTGGTCAACGCCATCCTACCCTCGCAACCTTGCTTTGCAACCCGATTCCAGTGCAGCGACCGCGAGAGCCACGCAGCGATCCGCGTCCTGGTCCGTAAGCGTGCGGGAACGGTCCTGCAAAATCAAGCCAGTAGCGAGACTTTTGATGCCGGATCCGAGGTTGGGGCCCGCATAGCGGTCGAACAGGACGACAGCCGTCAGGGTTTCGCCGACAGCCGTACGGATCGCCGCCTCGATATCGGCGTAAGGCACACCTTCGGGCAGCTCGAACGAAAGGTCGCGACGCACCGACGGATAGCGCGAGACCGGTCCGACCTTCGGCAACGCCCGTTGCGCGATCGCGTCGACATCGAGCTCGAACACGAACACGTCCTGGTCGAGGTCGAGCGCCTTCAGCAAATCGGGATGCAGCGCGCCGATCCGTCCGACCCGACACTCGCCACGCTGCCACTCGGCGCTCTGGCCTGGATGCAACCACGGCAGCGCCGCCGCAACGCAGCAGAATTCATGCGGCACATTCGTCAACGCGAACAGCGATTCGACGTCGCCCTTGAGATCGAAGAAATCGACGCTGCGGCGCGGTGCGCCCCATTGCTCGGCGAGTGCGCCGCCGCAGGCGACGCCGGCAATGCGCAGGATCTCGACGGGGGCGCCATCCGGTTTCCGGGGGCCGGAGAAAACGTTGCCGACCTCGAACAGGCGCACGCGTTCCTGCTGTCGGCGCCGGTTCGTCGCCAGCGCAGCGACCAGCCCCGGCAACAGCGAGGTGCGCATCACGCCGAGGTCGGCCGACAGCGGGTTGGCGAGTGCGATCGCGCCAGCGCCGAGTTTCCATAGCGCCAGCAGATCGGCAGAGACGAATGCGTAGCAGATCGCCTCGACGTAGTCGCGCGCGGCCAGTTGCGCGCGCAGCCGGCCGGTTTCGAGCGTCGCCTCGGGCAATGCCGGCGCGAGCAGGTCGCCGCGCGGCGCGCGGGTCGGCACGCGCTCGTAGCCATGCACGCGCACGACTTCCTCGATCAGGTCTTCCTCGATCGCGAGGTCGAAGCGCCAGCTCGGTGGCGTCGCGCGCCAGCCGTCGCTGCTGCGTTCGACCGCCATGCCGAGCGCAGTCAGGATGCGCTCGACGTCCGCGTCGGCGATGTCGAGGTCGAGCACGCGGGCGAGACGCGCGCGACGCAGGCCGATCGGCGCACGCGTCGGCAGCGCATCGGCATGCACGGTCTCGACGACCGGGCCGGCCTTGCCGCCGGCGATCCCGATCAGCAGCGCACTCGCGCGTTCCAGCGCGAGCCGCGGCAGTTCCGGGTCGACGCCGCGCTCGAAGCGATGCGATGCGTCGGTGTGCATGCCGAGTTTGCGCGCGCGACCCATGATCGCTGCCGGTGCAAAATGCGCGCTTTCGAGAAACACGTTGCGAGTCGTGCCGGTCACGCGCGAATCATGGCCGCCCATGATGCCGGCCAGCGCGAGCGGCCCGGACCCGTCCGCAATCACCAGGAAGCCGGCGTCAAGATTCGCCTCGCTGCCATCGAGCAGAGTCAGCTTTTCGCCGGGAGCCGCTCGCCGCACGACGATGCCGCCGACCAATGCATCGTTGTCGAACGCGTGCAGCGGCTGGCCGAGTTCGAGCATGACCAGATTGGTCACGTCCACGACTGCGCTGATCGAACGCAACCCCGAGCGGCGCAAGCGTTCGGCGAGCCACAACGGACTGCGCGCCGACGCATCGATGCCTTCGATGATGCGGCCGAGATAGCGCGGGCAGTCGGCGCCGTCGTCGACGCGAATCGCACGTTCGGCGTTGCTGCCCGGCACGGCTGGCGCGAATACCGGCGCGTGGAATGTGCTGTTGAACAACGCAGCCGTATCGCGCGCGAGGCCGCGCAGGCTGAGGCAATCGGGGCGGTTCGGAGTCAGCTTGATCTCGATGCTGGCATCGGGCAGGCCCAGATATGCCGCCAGCGGTTCGCCGACCGGCGCATCCGCGGGCAACTCCATCAGGCCGGAGGCATCGGCGTCGATGCCAAGTTCCTTCGCCGAACACAGCATGCCGTTCGATTCGACGCCGCGCAGCGCGGCCTTCCTGATCTGCATGCCGCCCGGCATCCGGGTACCGACGGTTGCCAGCGGCGCCTTGAGGCCGGACCGCGCGTTCGGCGCGCCGCAGACGATCGTCACCGGCTCGTCCTTGCCGATGGCGACCCGGCAGACGCGCAGCCTGTCCGCATCCGGATGCGGCTCGCAGCCGACGATCTCGGCGACGATGACACCATCGAGCGCGGCGCCCAGCGCCTCGACGCCCTCGACTTCGAGACCGGCCATGGTCAGCCGATGCAGCAGGGCCTCGCGATCGACCGGGATGTCGACGAGTTCGCGCAGCCAGTTTTCGGAGAATTTCATGGGTAGGAACCGGAAGTGAGGTGCCGCAGGGTGGGCTTCAGCCCACCTCGCAAAGGCGGTGCTGAAGCCGACCCTACGAAAACTGTCGGAGGAACCTGAGGTCATTCTCGAAGAACTGGCGCAAATCATCGACGCCGTAACGCAACATCGCGAAGCGCTCGCCGCCCATGCCGAATGCGAAACCGGTGTAACGTTCCGGATCGATGCCGCAGGCGCGCAGCACGTTCGGATGGACCATGCCGCAGCCGAGCACCTCGAGCCATGAACTCGTGCCGTCCTCGCCGTCGGGCTTGTTCCAGCGGATATCCACCTCGGCCCCGGGTTCGACGAACGGGAAATAACTCGGCCGGAAACGCATCTCGAAATCGCGCTCGAAGAATGCGCGCACGAACTCGGCCAGCGTGCCTTTCAGATCCGCGAAGCTGACATCCTCGCCGACCAGCAGGCCCTCGATCTGGTGGAACATCGGCGAATGGGTCTGGTCCGAATCGCTGCGGTAGACCTTGCCGACCGAAATCAGCCGGATCGGCGGCGTGCGGCCGATCGCAGCGCGGATCTGCACCGGCGAGGTGTGCGTGCGCAGCAGACGGCCGTCCGGAAACCAGAAGGTGTCGTGCATCGTGCGCGCCGGATGGTCCGGCGGGAAGTTCAGTGCCTCGAAGTTGTGCCAGTCGTCTTCGATCTCGGGGCCATCGGCGAGTTCGTAGCCGAGCCGCGCGAAGATCTCGGTGATGCGATCCAGCGTGCGCGTGATCGGATGCAGGCCTCCGCGATCGGCGCGACGGCCCGGCAGGGTCACGTCCACGCGTTCGGAAGCAAGGCGGCGATCGAGTTCGGCCTTTTCGAGCTGCGCCCTGCGCGACGCAATCGCTTCGGCGAGACGCTCCTTGGCACGATTGACTTCCGCGCCGCGCGCCTTGCGTTCGTCCGCCGGCAACCCGCCCAGCGCCTTCAGCGCCGCGGTGATGGCGCCGCTCCTGCCGAGCAGGGCGACGCGCAGCGCGTCGAGCGATTCGAGCGTGCCGGCCGACGCGATATCGTCGAGCGAATGGTTGATTTCTTCGAGTGCATCCATCGTCGATCCCGAGCGTACGGGCACAACTACCGCCGTCACCCCGGCGAAAGCCGGGATCCAGTCTTGTTACTCTGACATCAAGCTGGATTACGGCTTTCGCCGGAATGACGGAGCTGGAAAAACCATGCCCCCGACAGCCTTCGTCAAACGGTACAAACAAAAACGGGGAGGAAGCCAGGCCTCCTCCCCGCGTATCATGGATGACCGCTGTTTGATCCTCGCGTTCAGGGATGAACGCAAAAGCTACGCCGCCAAGCTGGCCTTGGCCTTTTCCGCGAGCGCGCCGAACGCCTTGATATCGTGCACGGCGATATCCGCCAGCACCTTGCGGTCGACCGTGATGCCGGCCTTCTTGAGGCCATTCATCAAACGGCTGTAGGACAGGCCGAACATGCGCGCACCCGCATTGATGCGGACGATCCACAGCGCGCGGAAATTGCGCTTCTTCTGCTTGCGGCCGATGTAGGCGTACTGATGCGCCTTGGTGACCGCCTGCTTGGCGACGCGGAACACCTTGCGCCGCGCGTTGTAGTAACCCTTGGCCTTGCCGAGGATCTTCTTGTGTCGACGGTGGGCGATGACGCCACGCTTTACCCGTGCCATGTCCCGTCCTCCTTATGCGTACGGCAGCATGCGGGAGACGCGACCGGCGTCTTCCTTGCGCACGTGGTTGATCGCACGCAAGCCGCGCTTGCGCTTGGTCGACTTCTTGGTGAGGATGTGGCTCCTGAACGCGTGTCCGCACTTGAACTTGCCGGACGCCGTCTTGCGGAACCGCTTCGCAGCGGCCCGGTTGGTTTTCATCTTGGGCATGACAAAACTCCGTAGTTGAACTCTTCGTTACTGGCGCGAGCGGCGGCGTGAACCGCGCTTTCCATCCTGCTCGTTCCGGCTTGTGGGTCCGGAATCCGGACCGTCTCCTGCTCTTGCTCCCTCCCTCATCGGGAGGGTTCCTGCTCCGTCGCGCTCCTCCTCAGGTGAGAGGCCGAGGTCCTCGGGAAATTCCGATCAGCTCTTCTTCTTGGGCGCGATCATCATGACCATGAGGCGCCCTTCCATCCTCGGGTACTGCTCGATCACCGCTTCATCGGTGATGTCGGCCGCGATCTTCTTGACCATCGCGTCGCCGAGTTCCTGGTGTGCCATCTCGCGACCGCGGAAGCGGATCGTGATCTTGACCTTGTCGCCTTCCTCGAGGAAGCGCCGCAGGTTGCGCATCTTGATCGCATAGTCGCCGACATCCGTGGTCGGGCGGAACTTCAGCTCCTTGATCTCGACCTGCTTGGTCTTCTTGCGTGCCGCGTGCGCCTTCTTCTGCGCATCGAACTTGAACTTGCCGAAATCCATGATCCGGCACACCGGCGGATCGCCGTTCGGCTGGATCTCGACCAGATCCATGCCCACTTCCTGGGCCATGGCCAGCGCTTCGTCGCGGGACAGGATGCCGACTTGCTCTCCTTCCGCGCCAATCACTCGTACCCGCGGGACGCGGATTTCCAGGTTCTTTCGATTCGGCTTGCTGTCGGTGGCGATACGTCAATCCTCCAAGGGGAAATAGCCGGTTGTCGAGAAAGTGCTGTCCTGCACTTTTTCAACTCGCCGAGTCCGGTACACGCCCGGACTCGCTTCCGCCGAATCAATCACTTGCGCGATTGATTCGCGTGCAATCCATCCCTGGATCGCGCTCGCGGGCGCGCGACGTCAGGGCCGTGCGCACTCGGATTTCAGGTGTTCCGCGAAGCTTGCGATCGGCATGGACCCCAGGTCCTCGCCGGCACGCGTACGCACCGAAACGGCTCCCGCCTCCCTTTCGCGGTCGCCCACGACGAGGAGATAGGGAACCTTGGCCAGCGTATGTTCACGGATTTTATAGCCAATTTTCTCATTGCGCAAATCAGGTTCCATGCGGAAGCCTTGCGCGACAAGGGTTTGCGCGACTTCCGCGGCATACCCGGCCTGCGCGTCGGTGATATTCATGACCACTGCCTGCAGCGGCGCCAGCCAGACCGGGAGCACGCCGGCGTGGTGCTCGATCAGGATGCCGATGAAGCGCTCCATCGAGCCGACGATGGCGCGGTGCAGCATGGCCGGATGCCGGCGCTGGCTGTGTTCGTCCACATACTCGGCGCCGAGGCGCTCGGGCATCATGAAATCGACCTGCATCGTGCCGACCTGCCAGGCGCGGCCGATCGAGTCCTTCAGGTGGTACTCGACCTTCGGCGCATAGAACGCACCCTCGCCCGGCAATTCCTCCCACTCGACCCCGGCCGCGTGCAGCGCACGACGCAGCATGTCCTCAGTACGATCCCAGAACTCGTCCGAACCGATGCGCTTTTCCGGCCGCAACGCGAGTTTGACCGCGACGTCCGTGAAGCCGAAATGGGCATACACCTGCATCGCCTGGCGATGAAACGCGGTGACTTCCGCCTCGACCTGATCTTCCGTACAGAAAATATGCCCGTCGTCCTGGGTGAACGCGCGCACGCGCATCAGACCGTGCAGCGCACCGGACGGCTCGTTGCGATGACAGCCACCGAACTCTCCGTAGCGGATCGGCAGTTCTCGATAGCTGCGCAAACCGGTATTGAAGATCTGCACGTGGCCGGGGCAATTCATCGGCTTCAGTGCGAACGTGTGCTTCTCCGACTCGGTGAAGAACATGTTCTCCTTGTAATTGTCCCAGTGCCCGGACTTCTTCCACAGCGACACGTCTAGCACCATCGGACAACGCACTTCCTGGTAGCCGCTGCTCTTGTAGATGCCGCGCATGTACTGCTCGACCTGCTGCCAGACCGCCCAGCCCTTCGGGTGCCAGAACACCATGCCGGGGCTTTCTTCCTGCTGGTGGAACAGGTCCAGCGCCTTGCCGATCTTGCGGTGGTCGCGCTTCTCCGCCTCTTCGAGCTGATGCAGATACGCGGCGAGATCCTTGTCGTTGAGCCACGCCGTGCCGTAGATGCGCGACAGCATCGCGTTGCTGGAATCGCCGCGCCAGTATGCACCGGCGACCTTCATCAGCTTGAACGTCTTCAACCGGCCTGTGTTCGGCACGTGCGGACCGCGGCACAGGTCGGTGAACTCGCCCTGGGTGTACAGCGAAAGCTCTTCGTTGGCCGGAATGCTCTCGATGATCTGCGCCTTGTATTCCTCGCCTTTGCCGCGGAAATACCCGACCGCCTCGTCGCGCGCCATCACCGAACGCGACACCGGCAGCGCGGCGGCGGCGATCTTCTTCATTTCCGCTTCGATCAGCGCGAGATCGTCGGTCGTGAACTGTCGATCGAACGCGAAGTCGTAGAAGAAACCATTTTCGATGACCGGGCCGATCGTGACCTGCGCGGTCGGGAACAAACGCTGCACCGCCTGCGCGAGCAGATGTGCGGTTGAGTGGCGGATGATCTCCAGCGCTTCGGGGCTTTTCTCGGTGACGATCTCGAGCTTTGCGTCGTGGTCGATCACGCGACTGCTGTCGACGAGTTGGCCGTCGACCTTGCCGGCCAGCGCGGCCTTGGCGAGGCCGGCGCCGATCGAGGCCGCGACCTCCTGCACAGTGGGCGGTTGCTCGAACTGCTTCTGGCTGCCGTCGGGGAGCGTAATGTTGATCATGGCGGTCTGTTTCCGTTCGCCGGAAACCGCTCCTGCGTTTCCGGCATACCGGCCATCCATGGCCATGAAAAAGGGCGCCAAGGCGCCCTTTTCATCTGTGCTGGACGGCCTTGCGCGATTTCACATGAGGAAGATGTTGGAAGTTCGCGTCATGGTGATCGTGTTCTTTCGAACTAAGGCTCCTGTATACGGCGTCCGAAGCAATCGCCTGTGCTTCACTTGAAAAGTCCGGCCACGGATGGCCGGTTTTGCTCTGGCTCTGCCATCAAGGACGATGGCACAAACAACTGGTGGGCGGTACAAGGATCGAACTTGTGACCCCTACCATGTCAAGGTAGTGCTCTACCGCTGAGCTAACCGCCCGCATCGCAACCGAAGCCGGTTGCGAGGGGCGCGCAAAATAGCACAGCATCCAGCTCGCGACAACGTCTGATCGCGAAATGGCGTCTTACGCCCGCAACACGGTTGCCGATCGCGCACGTGTCAAAATTTCCGTCATCCCGGCGAACGCCGGGACCCAGTTCAGCCTTTGCTCTCGATCCGTTGACGGTAACCGTTTTGCCCGACAACCCGATTTCGATACAGGCCTCAAGCCGAATCAAGCGCTCGGTGAGATCGACAATTTTGTCCTGCTGCGATTTGACGGTTGCCGACTGCCGCTCGACCTTGTCGTTCATCTTGATCACGGTGGTGATCCCGTCCCACATTTTTTCGGTGAGACCCATCAATTTCTCTTCTTCTTTTCGAGCCGGGCGATCTTCTTGTTGGACGCCTCCACGTAGGCGACCGCATCATCAATCGCCGCGCTGGCGCGCGCCGTGCTCGCGACCATTCGATCGATCATGCCATCCAGGAGTTGGTCGTCCTGCGACGGCCGGAACGACGCCGCCGCGCGGCGCATGAACTCGCCCATCGACAGGCCGGCCGCCTTCGCGAGCGCTGCGATGTTGTCCGTCCCAAGGCCACCCTGGCTATCCGATCAACCCCTGCTCGCGGACCCGATGGATCTCGTCGCGCAGGCGCGCGGCGTCCTCGAACTCCAGATCCTGGGCGTGCTTGTACATCTGCGCTTCGAGCTGGCGGATCTTCGCGGCGATCTGCTGCGGCGTCAGCAGATGATAGTCCGGCGCCGGTTCGGCGACCTTGCGCGTGGTGCCGCGACCACGCGTCGATTCCGATGCCGCATCGAAGCGCGCGCCTTCCATGATGTCGGTGATCCTGCGCACGATCGAAGTCGGAGTGATGCCGTGCTCCGCGTTGTACTCGACCTGCTTGGCGCGGCGGCGGTCGGTCTCGTCGATCGCGGCTTGCATCGAGCGGGTCACTTTGTCGGCATACAGAATTGCTGTGCCGCGCAGGTTGCGCGCGGCGCGGCCGATGGTCTGGATCAGCGAACCGGTCGAACGCAGGAAGCCTTCCTTGTCCGCGTCGAGGATCGCGACCAGCGAGACCTCGGGCATGTCGAGTCCTTCGCGCAGCAGGTTGATGCCGACCAGCACGTCGAACTTGCCGAGGCGAAGATCGCGGATGATCTCGACGCGCTCGACGGTCTCGATGTCCGAGTGCAGGTAGCGCACCCGGATGCCGTGCTCCTGCAGGTACTCGGTCAGGTTCTCGGCCATGCGCTTGGTCAGGGTCGTGACCAGCACGCGATCGCCGAGCGCGATGCGCGCATTGGCCTCGGACAGCAGATCGTCGACCTGGGTGCGCGCCGGGCGCACCTCGATGCGCGGATCGGTGAGTCCGGTCGGGCGCACCACCAACTCGACCACGTTGCCCTGCGATTTCTCGATTTCGTACGGGCGCGGCGTCGCCGAGACGAAGATCGTGCGCGTCGCGCGCTGCTCCCATTCCTCGAACTTCAGCGGCCGGTTGTCGAGCGCGGACGGCAGGCGAAAACCGAACTCGACCAGGGTTTCCTTGCGCGAACGATCGCCCTTGTACATCGCACCGAGTTGCGGAATCGTCACATGCGATTCGTCGACGACCAGCAGCGCGTCCGGCGGAAGATAATCGAACAAGGTCGGCGGCGGCTCGCCCGGCGCGCGCCGGGTCAGGTGCCGAGAGTAGTTCTCGATGCCGTTGCAGTAGCCGACCTCGGCCATCATCTCGATGTCGAAGCGGGTGCGCTGTTCGAGCCGCTGCGCCTCGACCAGCTTGTTCGCCTTGTAGAGATAATCGAGGCGGTCCCTGAGTTCGAGCTTGATCGTCTCGATTGCGTTCAGCACGCTCTGCCGCGTCGTTGCGTAATGGGTCTTCGGGTAGACCGTGAAGCGCGGAACCTTGCGGATTGTCGCACCGGTCAGCGGATCGAACAGCGACAGGTTCTCGATGTCGCCGTCGAACAAT
>JBIODY010000061.1:0-9719 GCA_044445505.1 Lysobacterales bacterium | reverse complement strand
CGTCTGGGACTTGCCGACTCGGCTGTTCCACTGGGCGCTGGTCGCGTTGATCGCGCTGCAGTTCGCCAGCGGCGAGTTCGGCTGGTTGCCGATGAGCTGGCACTATTGGCTCGGCTACGCGACGCTGGCGCTGATCGTATTCCGCGTACTGTGGGGTTTCGCCGGGTCCGAGACGAGCCGCTTCGCCGACTTCCTGCGCGGCCCGCGCGCGGTGCTGCGCTATGTCGCGGATTCGGTGCACGGGCGCGCGGAGCACGCGCCCGGCCATAACCCGCTCGGCGGCTGGTCCACCGTGCTCATGCTCGCGGTGGTCGCAGCGCAGGCGATCAGCGGCTTGTTCGCGAGCGACGACATCAGCGAAGAAGGTCCACTTGCCGCGCACGTTGCGGATGCGACCGTCTCGCTGATGACGAAAGTCCACGCGCTCGGCCGCTACGTGCTGATCGTCCTGATCACGCTGCATGTCGCAGCGGTGCTGCTGCACTGGGTGATCAGGAGCGACAACCTGATCGCCCCGATGCTGCACGGGCGCGCGCGCGTCGATGGTGCACGTGCGCTGCGTTTCGTGTCGTCGTGGCGCGCGCTGGTCCTGCTGGCGCTCAGCGCGGGCGCGGTGTGGGCGCTACTCGCATGGAGCGCTGCCGGCTAGGCCGCATGCCACGCGGTACCTGGCGTCTTGGTGGGAGCGGCTTCAGCCGCGATGCGTTAGCCCTCCCTTCAGGGAGATGAGCCGGGCTTGACTCGCGCCATCCTGGCGCTCGCGCTCCGCGCTAGCTGCGCTGTTCGCGCCCGCTCCTGCGGGCGCAGTCGCGCGGCATTGCCACGGCCAGCGAACGGCTGCACACGGACGCTCAGGCCGGGTTTGCGAACGCGGAATGCGCGAGGGTTGGGCGGGGAGGGTGTTCGGCGCTCGGCAATCGCGGTTGAAGCCGCTCCCACAAGGCGCTGCTCACTCTTCGTTGCGGTACTTGTCGTGGCAGGCCTTGCACGCACCGGCGGTCTGCTTGAACTGCTCCTTCATCTTCGCTTCGTCGCCGTCCTTCGCGATGTCGGCGAGCGCCTGCGACTGCCTGACCAGGTCGTCCATCTTCGACTTGAAGTCGTCCATGTTCTTCCAGATCCCGGGTTTCGCCTCGGTGCTCGCGCCCTTGTCCGAACCCTGCGGAAACCCTTCCAGCAGTTGCGGCGCGAGGAACGCGATGCGCTCGGCGTGCCTGCTGAATTCGTTCGCATCCCACGGCGTCTTGCCTTTCACCATCGCGCCCAGCGGCGCGAAGTTCCAGCCGATCATCGTATACACGCTCTGGCGGTAGTGGATCGCGGTATCCGGCTTGACCGCTGCGGTCGCGACGACGGCGCCCGCAAGCATGGCGGCAACCGCGAAAGTCAGGCTGAGCAAGCGCATCGTATTCCCTCGGCTTCGGACCAGCCGCCAGTGTAGCAGTCGCCCGGCGCGGGCAAAGGCTATGATGCTCGACTCCCCATGAGTAGGAGGTCGCCATGCGCTTGCCCTTGTTCGCCATCGTGTGGGTCGCCGTGCTCGCCGCACCGCTGCACGCCGAAATGGTCACCAGGCCGATCGCGTACGAGGTCGGCGGCAAGAAGATGCAGAGCGTTCTGGTCTACGACGCGGGCGTGACCACGCCCCGCCCCGGCATCGTGATGACGCCCGACTGGATGGGCATGAACGACAACCAGATCGCACTCGCGAAGCAGATCGCGGGCAAGGACTATGTGATCCTGGTCGCCGACGTGTACGGCGTCGATGTGCGCCCGAAGAATCCGGATCAGGCGGGCGCCGCATCGGATTCGATGTACAAGCATCGCGCCGACTTGCGCGCGCGCGTCGCCGCCGCGCTGGAACAGCTGAAGAAACAGGTCGGCAAGGCGCCGCTCGATGGCAGGCACTGGGGCGCGATCGGATTCTGCTTCGGCGGTGCCACCACGCTCGAACTTGCGCGCAGCGGCGCCGATGTCGGCGGCGTGGTGACCTTCCACGCGAACCTGTCGAGCGATCCGGCGTTCAAGGACGACATCAAGGCGAAGGTGCTGGTGCTGCACGGCGCCGACGACCGGTTCGAGTCGCCGGAGCAGATCGCCGGATTCCAGAAGGAGATGCGCGACGCGAAGGCCGACTGGCAGTTCCTGAGCTATGGCGGTGCAGTGCACTGCTTCGCGATCCCGACCGCGGACGGCTCGGTACCGGGCTGCAAGTACGATCCGCCGGTGGCGAAGCGCGCGTTCGCGCAGATGCACATGTTCTTCGACGAGACGTTTGCAGCGAGATGAGGCCGGCAAACACCCACCGGCGAGGAGGTTCATGGCGATGAGGTCGACGTCCTGGTTCACGCGTTTCGCGAGCATCGCTTCACGCGCGACCGGCCGCCCGATCACGTTTGCGCTGGCCGCATTGATCGTCGTCGTCTGGGCAGTCTCCGGGCCGCTGTTCGGTTTCAGCGATACCTGGCAGCTGGTCATCAACACCGGCACCACGATCATCACGTTCCTGATGGTGTTCCTGATCCAGAACACGCAGAACCGCGACTCGGAGGCGATGCACGTCAAGCTGGACGAGATGATCCGCGCGCTGGAAGGTGCGCACAACGGCCTGCTCGACCTCGAGGAACTCGAGGACGAGGATCTCGATCGCATCCGGAAGCGCTATCGCGACCTGGCCAAGAAGGCGCGCGAGGAAGTACAGGCCGGCGGGCGCGACATCGGCTGCGAGGACGTCGACGACACCGACGGCGGGGAAGATGCCGGGGCGAAACGCGGGGCCGGGGAAGGGGAACGGAAAACGCGCTAGCGCGTACGGTCGACCGCGTAGTCGGCGAGCACGGCGAGTGCGTCGCGCGCCTCGGATGGCGGCAGCGCGGCGAGCGCGGAGCGCGCGGAATCGGCGTAACGGTGCGCATGTTCGCGCGAGGCGTCGAGCGCGCGGGTCGCATGGATCGTCGCGAGCACATCGTCCAATGCGTCGAGGCCGCCTGCCCGGATCGCCGCTTTCAACTTTGCCGCCTGCGCCGCATCGCTGCGCGCGATCGCGATGATCAGGGGCAGGGTCGGCTTGCCCTCGGCGAGGTCGTCGCCGATGTTCTTGCCGAGCGTGCCGGCATCCGATGCGTAGTCGAGCACGTCGTCGGCGATCTGGAACGCATAGCCGAGGTCCAGGCCGTAGCTCGTCAGCGCGTCTTCCTGGTCCTGCGGCAAGCCGGCGAGCACCGCGCCGAGGCGGGTCGCCGCGGCGAACAGCACCGCGGTCTTGCGCTCGATCACGTCGAGATAGGCCTGCTCGCTGGTATCCGGGTTGCCGATGTTCAGCAGCTGCAGGACCTCGCCCTCGGCGATCCGGTTCGTGGTATCGGCGAGAATGCGCATCACGCGCATGCTGTCGAGTTCCACCATCATCTGGAACGAGCGCGAGTAAAGGAAATCGCCGACCAGCACGCTGGCCGCATTGCCCCAGACCGCATTCGCGGTCTGACGCCCCCGGCGCAGGTCCGATTCGTCGACGACGTCGTCGTGCAGCAGGGTCGAGGTGTGGATGAATTCGATCAGTGCGGCGAGTTGCACGTGGTCGCGGCCCGCGTAGCCGGCCGCTTGCGCCGCGATCAGGTGCAGCATCGGCCGCAGGCGCTTGCCGCCGCCGCTGACGATGTGCTCGGCGACCTGGTTGATCAGCACCACGTCCGAGGCGAGCCGCGCGCGGATCAGCGCGTCGACCGCGGTCATGTCGGCGGCGGCGAGGGCCTGCACGTCGGCGAGGCGTTCGATGCGCGAGGCGGCTGCGGTGAGCGAAGCGGCGGACGTCAAGGCTCGAGGATCCTGGGCGCGAAGGCCGCCAGTATAACGGGCTGTAGCCGCGTTCCCGGCAAGTGAGCATGTCGGAAATGTCTGACATGGCATGCCGACGCATGCCGACAACGTCAAGCTGCGGAAAGCCCGCGAGCCGCGCCGCCCGCGGTGATATCCTGCCGCCATCGCTGAACGCTGGGCAGAGAAGCGGTCTGAAAGACCGCTCCGGCACAAGGATGTGCCGCCGCGACAAGCGCGCAAGAGGCTTGTCGCGACAAAGGTGGCGCGGCTCTGCCGCGACCGTTTGTGCACTGTGCCCGCCGGGAGCGGGCGCGAACGGCGGAGCCGGGCCGAAGGCCGAGCCACATGGATGTGGCGAGTCAACCGCGGCAACATGCGCATTGCAAACTACTCGAAGGAATCCATCCATGGCACGCGGCGTCAACAAAGTCATCCTGGTCGGCAATCTCGGCAACGATCCCGAAGTCAAGTACACCGCGGGCGGCATGGCCATCTGCACGCTCAGCCTCGCCACGACCAGCGTGCGCAAGGACAAGGACGGCCAGCAGATCGAGAAGACCGAGTGGCACCGGATCAAGCTGTTCGGCAAGCTCGGTGAAATCGCCGGCGAGTATCTGAAGAAGGGACGCCAGGCCTACATCGAGGGCCGTATCGAGTACGGCTCGTACGAGAAGGACGGGGTCAAGCACTACACCACCGACATCATTGCCGACGAAATGCAGATGCTCGGCGGCCAGGGCGAAGGCGGTGGCGGCGGTGGCTACAGCCGCGAGCGCGGCGAACGTACCGAGCGCGCGCCGTCGCGCGCGCCGCAGTCGGCGCCGCGTCCGGCGTCCACGCCGGCGCCCTCGGACAGTTTCGAGGACGACGATATTCCGTTCTAGGTGCTGCCGATTCCCAATCCGGGAGATTTTCATGAACTCGTCGTCTACCTTTGAACTTTCACGGACAATCCTCGGCCGTGACGCATGCCTGGTCGCCGTGGCGGCACTGTTCCTGGGCTTCGCCGCGCCGACGTACGCGGCCGGGAAGTTGGATCAGAAAGTCATCGCCGACGCCAGCGGCGCGGCTGCGACCACGACGCCGGACGGCATCGTGAAGATCGGCTGGTCGCGCACCGATGTCGCGGTCACCGTGGATGGCATGAAACTGCCGCCTGCGGCGGGCTTGGGTTCGTGGGCGGCGTTCGCACCGGTGGCAAACGGCGCGATAGTGATGGGCGACACGGTGGTGTTCGAGGATGAAGTCGATGCGGCGATGGATGCGGCGTTCGCGCATGGCTTGAGCGTGACTGCCGTACACAACCACTTTTTCCATGACACGCCAAAAGTGTACTTCATGCACCTTGGTGGAGAAGGCAAGCCGGGGACTCTCGCCGCAGGAGTCAGCGCGGTCTGGTCCGCGATTCGCGCGGTGCGTAGTGCCCACCCGCAGCCGGCGACGAGCTTTGGAGACCAGATGCCGACCGCCGGACATGTCGACGCCGGCGTCATCGGCCACATCGTCGGCCAGCCCGCGACCGATAGCCAAGGCGTGGTCAAGACCACGATCGGACGTGCCGGCACGATGCACGGCATCACCGTCGGGGGCTCGATGGGATTGACCACATGGGCTGCGTTCAGCGGCAGCGATGCGCTGGCTGCAATGGATGGCGACTTCATCATGACCGCCGAGGAAGCGCAGCCGGTCCTGCATGCGCTGCGCAGGAATGACGTGCACATCGTCGCATTGCACAGTCACATGATGGGCGAGCAGCCGAGTTTCTATTTCACCCACTTCTGGGCGGTCGGAAAAGCGGCCGATCTCGCCCGCGCGTTTCGCGCGGCGCTGGACGCGCAAGCCGCGGCCAGGAAATCCTGACGCTCCGACGCTCGCGACTCCCCTGCCAGTGCGCGATGACGACCAAAGCTGCAATCGTGCAAGCGCCCCGATCAGGCCAGTCTCGTCCAGGCGACGCGCGTGTGGGCTAAGATCGGCCGGCTCGGTTTCGGCGGGCCCGCCGGCCAGATCGCGTTGATGCATCGGGAATTGGCGGAGCAGCGCTGGTGGATAAGCGACGAGCGGTTTCTGCACGCGCTCAGCGCGGTCTGCCTCGGCCGGTTGATGCGCCGTACGCTAAGTGGCGTCATTCTGGACACTGCATCGATCGGCATCGTCGGGCGCATGGGTGGGCGGCAAGCTTTTCCGCGCCGGTCTGCGCTGCAACGCTTGCGCAAGGAGACAATTTGATCGATCGTTCCGATGCGATGCGCGCGTCGACCGGCTCTGCAGATTTTCCCAAGCTGCGCGCGTCAGGCTGGTGTGTAGCGACCGCGCATCGCGCGCGGCTCGACCTTGTCGATGCAAGGGCCGTCACGGCTCGAGCATCGAGCATCTTTGCCGCTCCGCCTGGGTCTGCTGCGAAGGAACAACCCTGAAACCGCGACCGCGATGAAGGTCGGTGTTGCAATCGTTTCAAGCTAAGGAGATCGCAATGAACATCATGCAAGTTCTGCTCGTCCTCGGTGTAGCCGCGATCGGCGTCGCGCCGCAGTCCATGCTCGCGAAAGACGCGGCCTCGCCGGGTTACACGGTGTCGGCCCATTGGCCGGTCGCCGGCAGCACCGGCTGGGACTACCTCGCCGTCGATGAAGCCGGCGCGCGCTTGTTCGTGACACGTTCGGATCATGTCGCGGTGCTGGATATCGCCAGTGGCAAGCTGGTCGGGACGGTCGCACCAACGGATGGCGTGCACGGCGTCGCGCTGGCACCCGCGCTGGGCAAGGGCTATGCGAGCAATGGCAAAGGCGACTCGGTGACCGTGTTCGACCTGAAGACGCTGGCCACCAGCGCGACGATTCCGATTGCCGGCCACAACCCGGATGCGATCGTGTTCGATACGCCGAGCGCGCGCGTGTTCACGTTCAACGGACGCAGCCATGACGCGACCGCGATCGATGCGAAGTCCGGAAAGCCGGTCGCGACGATCGCGTTGTCGGGCAAGCCGGAATTCGCGGTCAGCGACGGCAAGGGCCGGATCTTCGTCAACATCGAGGACCGCGCCGAGCTCAGCGAGATCGACACCAAGGCCGCGAAACTCGTCGCGACCTGGCCGCTGCCGGGTTGCGAGGAACCCTCGGGCCTCGCGCTGGATGTGGCGCACGCGCGCCTGTTCTCGGTGTGCCAGAACGGCCATATGGTCGTGACCGATGCGCGGTCCGGCCGCCACGTCGCAACGGTTGCGATCGGCAGCGGCCCCGATGCGGTCGCATTCGACTCGGATCGGCAGCTGGTCTTCAGTTCCAACGGCGAGGATGGCACGTTGAGCGTGATCCATGAAGACAGTGCGGATCGCTACACGGTACTCGGCAACCTGTCCACCCAGCGCAGCGCGCGCACGCTGGCGCTCGATGCGCGCTCGCACCGCCTGTTCCTCGCTGCGGCCGAATTCGAGCCGCTGCCGGCGAATCACCAGCCGCATCAGCGCGCGACGATGAAGCCGGATTCGTTCACGGTGCTGGTCGCCGCTCCAACCGCCACGCCGTGATCGGGACAGCCGCGATCAGCGGCATCCGCGCGCTGGCCGCGGCGCTACTGCTGGTCCTGTCCGGTTGCGCCACGTATGCACCCGCGCCGCTCGGCGCGGGTCGTGGCGCGGACAACGCGGCGCAGCTCAGCGTCGCGGCAACGAGCATGCGGCTGCCGGGGTTGGCGACCCATCGCTTCGATCCGACCGATGGCCTCGATGCGACCGAGGTCGCGATGCTCGCGGTCGCGAACAACCCGGAACTCAAGCTCAAGCGCGACGACCTCGGCGTGGCGCGTGCGCAGGCGTTCGCCGCCGGCTTGCTGCCGGATCCGCAAGTGAACCTGACCGGTGATTTTCCTACCGGTTCGGATCCGAGCCTGACCAAGGCGTTCAATCTCGGCCTCAGCGAAGATGTCGGCACGCTGCTGACGCGTTCGTCGCGCACCGCAGCGGCCGGCAACGAGGCCGATCAGGTCAACCTCGATCTGTTATGGGCCGAATGGCAGACCGTCGCGCAGGCGCGACTCCTGTTCGCGCAGGTCATCGCCGTACGTGCGCAGCAGGCGCGCCTCGAGATCGAACAGCGCGCGCTGACGCCGATCGGACACGACGTGCGCGAAGCGTTGCGCGCCGGCAACCTGACCTATGACAGCGCCAGCGCCGGCCTGAATGCCGAGGCCGAGGTACGGCGTCGGCTCGCCGACAACGCGGTCGCGCTGCACCAGGCGACCGGCGATCTGCATGCGCTGCTCGGCCTCGCGCCGTCGGCCCCGCTCGATCTGGTGGGTGAGCCCTATCAGGCAACGCCGACGCAGGCGCAGGTGGAGCAGGCGCTGGCGGATCTGCCGCGGCGGCGTCCGGATCTGCTTGCGCTGCAGGCCGGATACCAGGCGCAGGAGGAGAAGCTGCGGGCAGCGATCCTGGCGCAGTTTCCTGCGCTCACTCTCGGCTTCACGCGCGCGCGCGATACCAGCGATGTCTACACCAGCGGCTTCACGCTCGGGCTCACCTTGCCGCTGTTCAATCGCAACCGCGGCAATATCGCCATCGAGACCGCGACGCGCGAGCGCCTCAAAGACGAATACGACGCGCGCTCGCTCGCCACCCGCGGCGACATGCAACGCCTGCTCGCCGACCTCGCAACGATGGCTGCGCAACGCACCGCACTGGACGCGCATGCGCACGAGCTCGATGCGGCGCGCGGCGCGGCCGAACGTGCCTGGCGGGGCGGCCTGCTCGACTGGCCAACCTATGTCGCGATCCGCAACTCGTCGCTCGGCGCCGATCTCGACCTGATCGCCCTGCGTCAGGAGCAGGCCAGGCAGGCACTCGCGTTGCAGGCACTGCTCGGCAGCATCGATTTCGACACCGCGTCTTCCCCATCCGCAGCAGCGCACCGGCCATGAAAAAACTCTCCGACTGTTCGCAAGTCCTTCGCCTGTTCGCGCTGGCCGCGGTGCTGGCGGGCTGCGGTGCGGCACCGCAGGAAGACAGCGCCGCGAACCGGAATGCGCGGGTAGCGGTCAGCACCACGATGCCGGTACAGCAGACGTTCCACGACACCGTGCAGGCCTGGGGCAGCGCGGTCGGCGATCCGCATCGTGCACGCGCGATCAGCCTTGCGCACGGCGGCCAGATCGTTGCGCTGAAAATCGCGCCCGGTCAGACCGTCACGCGCGGACAGGCGCTGTTGACGATCACGCCGGATCCGGCCGCGCGCAGCGCCTGGCAACAGGCGCAGGGTGCGCTGACCCTGGCGCGCGGCGAACTCAAGCGCAACGAGCAGCTCGCCGCGCAGCATCTGGCCACGCAGTCGCAGCTGGCTGCGGCGCGCAAGGCCTTGACCGATGCGCAAGCCGCGCTCGATGCGCAGCGCACTCTGGGCGGGGCGGTTGCCGAGGAAACCGTCAGCGCGCCCGCGGACGGCGTCGTGACCGCGCTCGGCGTCGGCCTCGGCGAGCGGGTTGCGGCGAATGCGCCGCTGCTGAGCTTC
Organism: Lysobacterales bacterium; assembly: GCA_044445505.1. Lineage (GTDB taxonomy): Bacteria > Pseudomonadota > Gammaproteobacteria > Xanthomonadales > Rhodanobacteraceae > Dokdonella_A. Next base: position 402 of record JBIODY010000061.1, on the reverse strand, counting down.
ACGCCCGCGCACGGGCTCATCGTGCAGCTCGGCGTGCAACCCGAGGATCGGGCGAAATTGCGCTCCGGCATGCAGGTGCAGTTGCACAACGTGTACGGACCGGCGGCCGGTATTACCGGCAGCCTCGGCCTGATCGGGCAAGCGGTCGATGCGCAGACCCATCTGCTGCCGGCCCAGGTCGAGGTTGCCGCCGACGCGGGTGCCATGCTGGTCGCCGGCACCGCGCTGAAGGCGCAGATCCAGACCGCCGACTACACCGCCTGGGCGGTGCCGCGTGCGGCGGTGCTGCACGACGAGAAGGGTGAGTACCTGTTCCAGATCGACAACGGGCATGCCAAGCGCGTCGCGGTGACGGTGCGCAACCCGGACGGCGATACCGTCGGCGTACAGGGCCCGCTCGAT
>JBIODY010000060.1:0-9733 GCA_044445505.1 Lysobacterales bacterium | reverse complement strand
GCTGCCACCCGGCGCGACGCTGTACGTGATCGGCGCGGACGACTACTGGCAGGGCCCGTACACGGCCGCAGACGCGACGGGCGCGAGCTTCCACGCACCGGTCGTGCCGGGCGATACGGCGATGGTCGAGCTGCGGATTCCCGCCGGCGTCGCGCTCGCACCGGATGCGCTGGAGTTGACCCGTGTCGGTGCCGGATTCCGCGACGTGTTCGGCCGCAAGCGCGCCCTCGATACCGGCCCTGGTACTTCCGGCGCCTGCAATATCGATGTCATCTGTCCGCTCGGCCAACCGTATCCGGACGAGATCCGTGCGGTCGGCCAGTACGAGTACGAGGCCGACGACGACCACCAGCAATATCTGTGTACCGGCACGCTGGTCGCGGACGTCCCGCATGACAAGAAGAATTACTTCCTGACCGCCGCGCACTGTGCCTCGACCGCGACCGAAGCCGCTTCGATGGTGATCTACTGGAACTACCAGTCGACGCACTGCAATCTTCTGACCGCACCTCCTGGTGGATTTCTCAATGACGACCAGCACGGCGCGACGGTGCGCGCGACGCGTACCGATGCGGACTTCTCCCTGCTCGAACTGAGCCACGCTCCGGACACCGCGTGGAACCTGTACTACGCCGGCTGGGACGCGAGCGGCGTCGAGCCACAGGGCACGATCGGCATCCACCATCCATCCGGCGACGTCAAGAAAATCACTGCGGGCCCCGCTCCGACGACGATCGACAACTGCATCGCCGATGTAGTCGTGACTCCGCATACCCACTGGAAGACCGGGCCGTACATGCAGGGAACCACCGAAGGCGGCTCGTCCGGATCGGGGTTGTTCGTCGTCAGCGGCAACGGCGGCGGACACGATCGCCGCTTGATCGGCACGCTGTCCGGCGGCGATGCCGCATGCAGCACGATTTCGCCGGGCCAGCCCAACGACGGGTGGGATTGCTACGGCAAGTTTGCGAGCGCTTGGAACGGCGCCACCGCGGCCGCGCGCCTGCGCGACTGGCTGGATCCGACCGCGACCGGCGCGACCGGCATCGCCGGCATCGGCCAGAACGATTCCGCGCCACCGACCACGCTGGCGCATTCCCGGCATGCGATCCCCGATGTGTTGTTGCACCAGCCACGCCGCCGGTGACGCGTCGTGCTGATCGATTCGCACTGCCATCTCGACGTTGCCGAATTCGATGTCGACCGCAGCGAGGTCATCGCGCGCGCCACCGCGGCCGGGGTCGACTCGCAAGTTATTCCCGCGATCGCGCTCTCGGGTTTTGCCAAGTTGCGCGCGGTATGCGCATCGAACGCGAGTCTGCATCCAGCATACGGGCTGCACCCGATGTATCTCGCCGAACATCGGCCGGAGCATCTGATGGATCTGCGCGAATGGCTGCAACGCGAGGCGCCGGTCGCGGTCGGCGAATGCGGACTGGATTTCTTCGTCGAAGGCCTCGATGCCGATGCGCAGCGCCGGTATTTCATTCGGCAACTCGAACTCGCGCGCGAATTCGAGCTGCCGTTGATCCTGCACGCGCGGCGCGCGGTCGATGAAGTCATCGCAACGATCCGCCGCATCGGCGGGTTGCGCGGAGTCGTGCACAGCTACTCCGGCAGCGCCGAACAGGCACTGCAGTTGTGGAACCTCGGCTTCCTGACCGGAATCGGAGGCCCGGTGACCTACGAACGCGCGAAGCGCCTGCGCGCGATCGTCGCGCGGATGCCGGTCGAATTCCTGCTGCTCGAAACCGATGCGCCCGATCAGCCGCTCAACGGGCACCATGGCGAGCGCAACGAGCCGGCGCGGCTCGCCGAAGTCCTCGCGGCCGTCGCTATGCTGCGCGGCGAGGAAGCGCAAGCGATCGCCGTCGCGACTTCCGACAACGCGCGGCGGTTGTTCAAATTGCCGGCCGCGGCGATCTCGCGCTTTCCGCAGGAGCAACTGTAGGGTGGGCCTCGGCCCACAACCACGCGCCACGACAACCTTCGGTGAGCTGAAGCCCGTCAAATGCGTTGAACGAACGAACGCCATCCCCACGCAACCGCCGGGCAGCCTGCCCTCGGGAGCCGGGTCTGCATGTCCATGTGCAGCCGTTCGCCGGCGCGCGGCAGTGCCGCCGCGCGACTGCGCCCGCCAGGAGCGGGCGCGAACAGCGCAGCTGGCGCGGAGTGCGAGCGCCAGGATGGCGCGAGTCAAGCCCGGCTCACCCCTTGAAGGGGCTTCAGGCCCGCAGCAAACGCGGTATCGCGCGCGATATCGCCGCGAACGCGAACGCCGCAGTCACATGCGTCGCCGCGCCGAGACCGGCGCCACAATCGAGTTTCAACGCCTCTCCGTTCGCAGGCCGCGTGCCGCAGACGCTGCCGTCGGCCTGCGGATAGCGCACGTTCTCACGCGAATAGACCGCCTGCACGCCGAAGTAGCGTTTCGGACCACGCGGAAAATTGAATTCCTCGCGCAGCTTCCTGCGCACCATTGCGAGCAATGCATCGTGTTCGGTCTTCGCCAGGTCGCGCACCGCGATCAGGGTCGGATCGGTGCGCCCGCCGGCCGAGCCGCAGGTGATCAGCGGCAGTTTGCGGCGCCGGCACCAGGCGACGGTTTCGACCTTGACCCGGAACGCATCGCAGCAGTCGAGAACGAGGTCGTGGCCGCGGTCGAGCAGGCGTTGCAGATTCGACGCAGTCAGGAATTCCTCGATCGCATCGACCGTGATTCCGGGCTGGATCGCGTGCGCGCGCGCCGCCATCACCGCGACCTTGGGCCTGCCGAATTCGCCATCGAGTGCGTGCAGCTGGCGATTCGTGTTGCCGATGCAGACTTCGTCCGCATCGATCAGGGTGAGCCTGCCGATGCCACTGCGCGCGAGCGCCTCGACGGCCCACGAACCGACGCCGCCGATGCCGATCACGCAGACCTGCGCTTGCGCGAGGCGCGCGACCGAACCGGCGCCGTACAGGCGATCGATGCCGCGGAAGCGTTCGTCGAGGACGGGCGTGGCCATGAGGGCGCGCAGCGTAGCATTCATGCGCGTCCCGCCGTCGCGGCACTGAAGCAGGTTCGCCCATGCGCCGCGGACGCCGACTGGCATTCGCTGTCCCATTCCGGCGCGTACGCCGTACCATGGGCTTTTCCGAACGCCGCGTCCGATGCGTTATCTGGTCTGCCTGATCATCGGTGTCGTCCTCGGCGCGATCGCCGCGAGCACGCTCGGCAATATCAGTGCGCGCCGCAACGCGTGGCCGCGCGGACTGATGAACGTTATGCAGCACGAACTCGGCGACGCGCGTGCGGAGGCACGGGCCGGCCGCTGCATCGGACCCGGCATGCCCGCGGCGTCGACCCATCTGCGCCTGCTTGCCGACGACATCGAACCCGCGCTGCTCGCGCCGGGCACCCGGGACCGGGTGTTCAGCCAGTACAGCAGCGACCTGCGCGCGACGCTGGCGAAGTGGGACACCGGCGCGGATTGCGTACGCCAGGGCGAGGCCCTCACGGTCGTCGCGAATGCCTGCGAAGCCTGCCACCGCGACTATCGCTGAATAGCATGCAACGCCGGGGGACGCGGCCCGCTTGACGTGCGCAGAAGCGTCGCTGACAATTACAAGACTGACTAGTATTGTTATCCATGCGGGCTTGCAGTGCCCGCCCCAGACCCCGCAAACGCTGCACCCGCCATCGCGAAGCGGCTTCGCGGTGACCGGTTCCGATCCCTGGCGTATCCGAAGAAATCCGATGCCCCGACCCATCGTCCGTGCGTTTCCTGTCCTCGCGGGCGCGCTCGCCCTGGCAGCCTGCTCGGTTCCGCCCAAGCCGGACCGGCCGCTGCTGCGCGACGAAGCGCCGCTGGCCGGTCTGGCTGCGCCGGCGGATGGCGTGTGGCCGGACCCGCAATGGTGGAAGCGCTATCACGACGCGCAACTCGACGCGCTGGAGGAAAAGGCGCTGGATGCGGCGCCGACGCTCGAATCCGCGCGCAGGCGCTTCGACATCGCGCTGCGTTCGGTCGATATCGCGAGTGCGGCCGGAGGCGCGTCGGCCGAGGTCGACGCGAAAGTGCAGCGCCAGCGTCTCAGCGAACACGGCCTGATTCCGCCCAAGTTCCTCGGCTTCACCTGGTACAACCAGGGCGATCTCAGCCTGCAATTCAAGTACGACTTCGATTTCTGGGGCAAGACCCACGCCGCGGTCGCGGCCGCGGTCGACGAGGCGCACGCAGCCGAAGCCGAGCGCAGCGCGGCCGCGCTGATGCTGACCAGCGCAGTCGCCGACACCTACTTCGGCTGGCAGGCGACCCGCGCACATCTCGCCCTTGCGAACCGCACCGTCGCTGCTCTCGAGCGCAGCCGGACGCTCTCCGCCAAGCGCGTTGCCCGCGGCATCGACGCACCGGACCTGCTGCATCAGGCCGATGTGCAGATTGCCGCAGCGAGCGAGTCGCAGGCGGGTTACGCGGGCGCGGCGCCGATCCGGCTCGCCGCGCTCGCGGCTCTGCTCGGCGTCGCTCCGGCCGACCTGCCGGCGCTCGACGCGAAGCCATTGCCGATCGTGGATGCCGCCTTGCCGGGCAACCTCGGTGTCGACCTGCTCGCGCGCCGCCCGGACATCGCGGCGAGCCGCTGGCGCGTCGAGGCGGCAATGCGACGGGTCGATGCCGCGCGCGCCGAGTTCTACCCGGACATCAGCCTCGGCGCGATGGTCGGTCTGCAATCGCTCGATCTCGACAAGCTGTTCAGCGCTGGCAGCCGTACCGCCGGCATCGGACCGGCCCTGCACCTGCCGATCTTCGGCCTCGGCGGCCTGCACGCAGCGTATGGTGCCTCGCAGGCGCAACTCGAAGCGGCGGCGGCGCAATACGACGCGGCCGTTGTCGATGCGGCGCGCGATGTCGCGACACAGGCGCTGAACCTGCAGCAGATCGACGCGCGTCGCCACCAGCGCGAGCAGCAGCTCGCCGCCGCCCGCGCCTTGCAGCAGACCGCCGCCGCACGTGTGCGCCGCGGCGTCAGCGACGATCGCAGCCTGCTTGCCGCCGAGGCGCAGGTTCTGCAGCAGCGCGACGCCGCAACGACGCTCGACGCCGATGCACTGTCCGCCGAACTCGCGCTGACCAAGGCGCTTGGCGGTGGATACCGCATGACCGATATCGCTGGCGCCGCCCCCACCGACGACGCACAGACCCAATCCCCGAAGCCTGTCGAAAGAGTTGACTCCCGATGAGCGAATCCCCGCCACCCGCCACCACCGCGCCGACGGCAAACGGCGGCAACAGCCATGGCAAACGCCGCGCGATCCTGCTGGTCATTGCGGCCGCGTTCGCACTCATCGGCATCGGCTGGTACCTGCTCTGGCTGTCCGTGTTCTCGCAGCGCGAGGTCACCGACGACGCCTATGTCAACGGCAACCAGGTCACGCTGTCCGCGCAGGTCGCGGGCACGGTGATCGCGGTGCTTGCCGACGACACCCAGCGCGTCGAGGCCGGCCAGGTGCTGGTCAGGCTCGATCCGACCGATGCGCAGGTGAGCCTCGCCAAGGCGCGGAGCGCGCTCGCGAATGCGGTGCGCCAGGTGCGCCAGCAGACCGAGATGGCCTCGCAGTACGATGCCGGCATCGTCGCGCGCCGGCTCGACCTCGCGCGTGCGCGGGCGGACTTGGAACGGCGCCGGCCGCTGCTCGCCGACAAGGCGATCGCACCCGAGGAAGTCGCGCACGCGCGCGAGGCGGTCGACGCGGCGAACGCCGCGCTGGATCTGGCCATGCGCCAGGCAGCCGCGTCGCACGCACTGGTCGATGGCACCGCGATCGGCGAAAACGCCTCCGTGCTGCAGGCCAAGGCCGCGTTCCGCGAGGCCTGGATCGCCAACGAACGCAATGCGATCGTCGCGCCGGTCAGCGGCTATGTCGCGCAGCGCAGCGTGCAGGTCGGCGCGCGCGTGCAGCCGGGGCAGGCGCTCATGACCGTGATCGCACTGCACGACCTGTGGGTCGATGCGAACTTCAAGGAAAGCCAGCTCGCGCATATCCGCATCGGCCAGCCGGCGAAGGTGACAAGCGACCTCTACGGTGGCGGCGTCGAATACAGCGGCAAGGTGGTCGGCCTCGGCGCCGGGACCGGCTCATCGTTCGCGCTGTTGCCGCCGCAGAACGCGTCCGGCAACTGGATCAAGGTCGTGCAGCGCGTCGCCGTGCGCATCGAGATCGATCCGCAGCAACTCGAGAAGTCGCCGCTGCGCGTGGGCCTGTCCACCTCGGTAAAGGTCGACACGCACGATCGCAGCGGGCGCGTGCTTGCAGCGACGATCGCGAATGCGCCGGTTGCCGAAACCACGGTCTACGCGCGCGATTTCGCCAAGGCCGAGACTGAGGCGGACGCGATCGTCGCGGCGAACCTTCCGGCCGCGCGCTGAGGAAACCCGTCGATGGCTGACGTTTCCGGCCCCGACGCGCGCGTGCCGCTGCCGCCGCTGCACGGCGCGCCGCTCGCGTTGCTGACCGTCGCGATCGCGTTCGCGACGTTCATGGAAGTGCTCGACATCACGATCGTCAACGTGTCGGTGCCCCATATCGCCGGCAGCCTTGGCGTCAGCCCGCAGGAAGGCACCTGGGCGATCAGTTCGTATTCGCTCGCGAGCGCGATCATGCAGCCGCTGTCGGGCTGGATCGGCAAGCAGTTCGGCGAAGTGCGGGCGTTCTGCGTGTCGGCAGTCCTGTTCGTGCTGATGTCGGTGTTCTGCGGCTTCGCGACCAGCATGCCGATGCTGGTCATCGGCCGCCTGCTGCAGGGCGCTGGCTCGGGTCCGATGGTCGCGCTCAGCCTGAGCCTGCTGCTCAACAATTATCCGAACGACAAGAAAGGCCTCGCGCTGGCGCTGTGGGCGATGACCGTCGTGGTCGCGCCGATCTTCGGGCCGATCCTCGGCGGCTACCTCACCGACAACTATTCGTGGCCGTGGATCTTCTACATCAACGTGCCGGTCGGCGTGCTCGCGGTAGTCATCACCTGGGCGCTGCTGCGCCACCGGGAATCGAAGCTGGTCAAGGCGCCGATCGACACCATCGGCCTCGTGCTGCTGGTCGTCGGCATCGGCTGTCTGCAGTTCATGCTCGACAACGGCAACGACAAGGACTGGTTCTCCTCGCCGATGATCGTCACCCTGTTCATCATCGCGGTCGTGTGCCTGACCTTCTTCATCGCCTGGGAGCTGACCGATCGCCATCCGGTCGTGGACCTGCACCTGTTCGGCAAGCGCAACTTCGTGGTCGGCGTTGCCGCGATGTCGTTCGGCATGGTCGGCTTCTTCGGCATCAATGTCGTCTATCCGCTGTGGCTGCAGATCGCGCTCGGCTACACCGCGACGTGGGCCGGACTTGCGACCGCGCCGGTCGGCATCCTCGCGTTCATTGTCGCGCCGATCATCGGCAGGAACATCCAGCGCCTCGAACTGCGCTCGGTGGTCACGTTCGCGTTCCTGGTGTTTGCGTTCACGTCGTACTGGTTCGCGAGTTTTCCGGATGGCGCCGCGTTCAACCAGTTGCTGTGGCCGCGCTTCATCATGGGCATCGGCATTCCGTGCTTCTTCATTCCGCTGAACCAGATCTTCCTGTCCGGACTGGAGCCGCAGGAGATCGCCTCCGCATCCGGGGTCGCGAACTTCTGTCGCACGCTCGCTGCGAGCATCTCGACCGCGGTCACGGTGACGTTATGGCAGCACCGCGGCGAGTATCACCATGCGGTACTCGCCGAACACATCGACCGTGCCAGTCCGGCCGCGATGGACTACATCAATGGACTCGGTGCTCTCGGCGGCCCGGCCGCACGGGTGTGGAACATCATCGACGCACTGGTCACGCGCCAGGCATTGACCCTCGGAGTCAACGACGTGTTCCTGCTCTGCACCGCGCTGTTCCTGGCGATGATTCCGGTGGTGTGGTTCGCGAAGCCGCCGTTCGGCAATGTCGCCGCGGGCGCGGGGCATTGACGAAACACGCCGACTCGCCATCCCATGAACCAGGTCGCGGATCGAACTGCGCTGCTGGGTGATATTCCAGCCTGCGTGTTCGGAGATCCGCCATGCACACTTGTCGTTTGCTTCTTGCCGCGATTGCGGTCTCCCTCTCATCGGTCGCCGCGGCAACGACCCTGCGCGTCGGTCCAGGCGAGATCTATGCCACGCCGTGTGCGGCCATCGCTGCCGCCGCGCCGAACGACACGATCCTGGTCGACGCATCCGGAACCTACGCTGGCGACGTTTGCGCCTGGTCGACGAGCGGATTGACGATACAGGGTGTCAATGGTCAGCCGCACATCGATGCCGCCGGCCAGAGCGCGCAAGGCAAAGCGATCTGGGTGATCGCGGGCGACGACACCACGATCGACAACATCGAGTTGTCCGGCTGCCATGTGCCCGACATGAACGGCGCCGGCGTCCGTCAGGAAGGCCGGAACCTCATCGTGCGTCGCTCGTATTTTCACGACAACGAGGACGGCATCCTTGCCGGCGACAAGGCCGGCAGTACGATCCTCATCGAGCACACCGAGTTCGCGAATAACGGGGCTGGCGACGGGTATTCGCACAATCTCTACATCAATCACGTCGACACGCTGGTGTTCCAGTACAACTGGTCGCACGGTGCGCGCGTCGGCCACTTGCTGAAGACACGTGCGCTGCAGAACTTCATTCTCTACAACCGGCTGACCGGCGAATCGGGCGGCACCGAGAGCTATGAAGTCAGCATGCCGAGCGGCGGTACCTCGTTCGTGATCGGCAATCTCATCGAGCAACCGTCGACTACGCAGAACCCGGCGCTGCTCGATTATCTGAGTGAACCTGGCAGTGCGAATCCGGACGATCGGCTGTTCGTCGTCAACAACACCTTCGTCAACGATCGCGGTAGCGGCACCTTCATGCAGATCGGCGCAACGACCTCGACGCCGGTCGTTGCGCGGAACAACATCTTCTTCGGCGGTGGCGCGTTGTGCAGCCAGGCGAACGCGGTGCTCGACCACAACTACGCCGGAAACGGTCCGATGTTCGTGGATATCGCGAACTTCGACTATCGGCTGTTGCCGGGCTCGCCAGCGATCGATGCCGGCATTGATCCAGGTATTGGCGCCGGGCAATCGCTGTCGCCGACGCACGAATACCTGCATCCACTCGGTGAAATGCCGCGACCACTTGCAGGGACTATCGACGTCGGCGCTTTCGAGACGCCGGGTGACAGCATCTTCCGCGACGGTTTCGACTGAAGCACAAGCGTGCAGCATCGCTGGTTGGCGGCCCTGCGACGACGCCGCACTCGCGGCGATCATCGTACAGGGACGCCTTGACGCGGCCCTCGTGCTTCAACGCGCAGTGGACGCTGGAATATTCGACTGATCGCAGTCCCATCAACCGAACTTGCCGCGTTGGATGGCGGCGCGTCAGGAAATGCGACCGCATGTTGCAAGGAGCGCTGATTTCGACGTCAGCCGGTGAGGGTTCGCAGCGCAACGCTCAGCGGGATCGCAACACTCCGGCATGGTGATCGCGAACTGCATGCAAAAAAAAACGGGGCGCAGAGCGCCCCGTCAGATCTTTTCATCGTGCTGTGGTGCGGATCAGTCGCGTTCCCACGGCGGATGCATTTCGCCGTCATTGTCGCCCTTCGCTCCGCCATTCGCTTCGGGCGGTGCGCCCGCCGGCACCTGGATCTCAGGCTGGCCCTTGGCCTTCAACGCGGCATTCGCCT
>JBIODY010000059.1:0-9739 GCA_044445505.1 Lysobacterales bacterium | reverse complement strand
GGCTGCTTGTGCTCGAACTTCCAGCCAGGGAACGTGCCTTCGGCGAACAGGTGGTAGGTCTGGTCCTGGCCGAACTTGAGCTGCTTGCGCACATAGTCGTTGAACGCGGCGTAGTAGGCCGACGAGATCGCCGCAGACTGCGGGTCGTACGCGGCGGACTGGTTCAGCGCGTCCATGGTCGGCCCGGAAAAACGCGAGTCGAGCCGGCCGGTGGTCAGGCCGCTGTCGAGCTGCAGCGTGTGCTCGAACTCGCCGCCGTTGACGCGCAGGTTCGCGCGTTCGATGTAGGCGACCGGCAGGCCGGTGTAGTCGTGCAGCTTCGCGGCGATCGCGTGCTTGCGCTCGGGGTCGATCGAGTTGCCGGCGGCCAGCGCGGTCGCGTAATCGCCCATCGCGAACTGCTCGACTTCGGCAAGGAACGCTTTGAGGTCGGCCGGCTTGTTCGGCAGCTTGTCGTGGTACCACGCGGTCGTCGCATAGGTCGGCAGCGCAAGCTGGTAGGAGAGATCCACACCCGGATCGATCTCCGGGAAATCGATCAGCATCGACATGTTCAGCACCTGCGAGAGCAGGATCACGCCGTTGAGGTCGATCGCGTGCTCACCCTGCAGAAGGTTCGCGAGGATCGCCGAGCGGGTCGTGCCATAGCTTTCGCCGAACAGGTACTTCGGCGAATTCCAGCGACCGTACTGGGACAGGAACTTGCCGATGAACTGCGCGAACGCGTTCGCGTCCGCATCGACGCCGAAATATTCCTTCGGCCCCTTCTCCTTGTCGGCGAACGTACTGAAGCCCGCGCCCGGCGCATCGATGAAGACGAGGTCGCTGGCATCGAGCAGGCTGTATTCGTTGTTGACCATGCCGTACGGCGCCGGCGCGGTGTGCTGGTCGTCGGCGGTGACGACGCGCTTCGGCCCGAATGCGCCCATGTGCAGCCAGATCGTCGCCGAACCCGGACCGCCGTTGTAGAGGAACGTGATCGGCCGGTGCGTCGGCTCGGCGCCTTTCCTGAAATATGCCGCGTAGAAGATGCTCGCGGTCGCCTCGTCCTTCTTGTTGTCGAGCAGGATCGTGCCGGCCACCGCCTTGTAGTCGATGCGCTTGCCTTCCACGCTGACCGAGCCTTCGCTCTCGCTCTTTTTAGCCTCGAGCTTCTTCGGCTTGGCTTCCTCATGCTTCGGCGCATCGGCCTTGTCGGATTTCTCCGCCATGTCGTCGGCGAATGCCGCAGTGGACGTCGCGAACAACACGGCGGCAAGCGCGGCGATATGCAAGGCTTTCATCGGAACTCCTTTGAGTGGGCGGCGGCGATCATGCAACTGTCGTTCCGCGTGCGAGAACGTTCGCCGCGAACCGGCAGTGTCGGCCAGCACGCCGATCCGCTCCACTACCGGAAGTCACGCTCCGCTCAGAGGCTGCGCCCATCGAACGGCTGGATCTCGAACGAATGCGGATCGACGTCGTCGAGGCAGCGCACATTGATCGCGAACGTCTCGTTTCCCTGCTTGTCGACACCGCGCCCGAAGGGTCCGATTCCGCAGACCGGGCAGAACTGATGGCGGATCGCGTGCTTGTTGAACGTGTAGGTCGACAGCTCCGCGTCCGGCGTGCGCAGGCGCACCTGCGCGGCCGGCACGAACGCGAGCAGGTAACCGCGCCTGCTGCAGATCGAGCAGTTGCATTCGACGACCTTGCTGATTTCGGCATCGACATCGAACGCGATGCGGCCGCAGTGGCATCCGCCTTGGTATTTCATGTTTCAGGCTCCTCATGATCTGGACTGAGTTTGTCGCGCAACATCAGCGGCGATGCCCAAAGCCCTCCCCTTCAAGGGGCTGAGAGGGCTTTCGTGCGGCATGCCGCGCGCCGGCGAACGGCTGCACGCGGATGTGCAGACTGGGCTTTTTGAGGGCAGCGATGCCCGACGCTTGGGTGGGGATGGCGTTCGCCGAGCGACAAGCGCTGAAGCCGCTCCCACAAAAGCTGTTGGCGCCATGCACGGTCGCTCAATCCCCGCGCAAGCTCGCCAGGTCGATCACGAAGCGGTAGCGCACCTCGCGTGGCCCGGGCTCGCGCCGCTCGATCGAGGTCAGCGCGAGCGCCGCGCCCGCGGACATGGTTGCATAGGCAGGCGTCTTCAGCACGGTCTTCCGTCGTTCATCCAGCCGGTTTCGTCGCCGGCGTGACGTGACCGGCGACCAGCTTCCACGCGCCGTCGCGCCGGACCACGGTGTCGGTGAAGCGAACCTCACGCTCGAACGCCCTGCCGTTCGACGTGCCCTTCAGCGAGGTGATGCCGCGCACGATCGCGGTGTCGCCATACAGCGTGACCTGCATGTCGTGGTTGCGGAACTCCGTGTAATGCATCGCACCGCCCTTCGCATCGGCGATGTCGTCGGCGCGCGTGCTGATCTGCGAGTTCGAGTTGGTCAGCGCGTAGTGTTCGTCCTCGCCGGCTGCGATCGCGGCCGCGTCGTTGTTGCGGAACGCGACGCACAGATCGGTCTCGAACCTGAGCACGGACTGCTCGGCGCCGGTCATCGCGGGCGCGGCCAGCACAGGCATGCAGCAGGACAGGCCGAACAACACGCAGCAGCGGGTCTTCATGCGGGATCTCCGAGGGGAAGGCGACGCGCATCGGATGCGGATGCACGCTCCCCGATCGTACTCACTCATGGACGGAAGCCGGGTTGCACGAGCTGCTGGAAGAATACGCCGGCGACGCGCGGTTCGATCAGGATCGTGACCAATATCCCGTAGATCGCGCCCCACAGATGCGCGCTGTGATTGATCCGGTCGGTGCGGCGGCGATCCATGTAGATCGTGTAGGCGAGATACAGCACCGCGTAGATGATCGCCGGCACCGGCACCACGAACACGTAGATCGTCGCCCACGGCTGCAGCAGGATGAACGCGAACAGCACGGCGGACACGGCGCCGGACGCACCCAGGCTGCGGTAGTTGCTGTCGTCGCGATGCCGCAGGTAGCTCGGCAGGCATGACACGACGAGGCCGCCGGCGTAGAACAGCGCGTAGCCGGGCGCACCGATGTACGGCGCATAGAAACGTTCCATGAAGCCGCCGAAGAAATACAGCGTGATCATGTTGAACGCGAGATGCGTGGTATCGGCGTGGATCAGACCGCAGGTCACGAGGCGCCAGTATTCCTTGCCGCGCGTCAGCGCCGGCGGCCACAGGATCAGGCGATCGATCAGGCGCGGATTGGAGAATCCGATGAACGAGACCACGCAGGTGATCGCGATGATGCCCAGGGTGACGACCGGGGTGAACGGCATGCGCGTGCGTGTCCTTGGAGCGAAGGATGTCCACGATAGGCTGCGGGGCGGGCGGCAGACAAGCGCCGTGCGCCAGGCGCCCGTCACGCGCATCGCTATCGCGGTGGGTTGCGTTCGGCCCACGCCGCAAAGGCGAGCATGAACTTGCCGAGAAATACGCGCGTGGACTCGTTGTTCAGCGTTCCGCTCGCATCGAACAGCTTGTCGGCGCCGCCGATATACGCTTCCGGCTGCTGCATCGCCGGCATGTCGAGGAATACGAATGACTGGCGCAGGCTGTGGTTCGCGCCGAAACCGCCGATCGCCCCGGGCGATCCACTGACGATCGCTGTCGGTTTGCCGCGCCATACGCTTTTCCCGTGCGGACGCGAACCGACATCGATTGCGTTCTTCAGCGGCGCCGGTACCGAGCGGTTGTATTCGGGGGTCGCGAAGATCACTCCGTCGGCCGGCCGGACGCGATCGCGGAATGCCGCCCAGGCCGCAGGCGGCGCGCCATCAAGATCCTGGTTGTACAGCGGCAGCGCGCCGATCTCGACGATCCCGAGCTTGAGCGAAGGCGGGGCGAGGTCGATCAGCGCGCGCGCCAGCTTGCGGTTCAAAGAGTCCTTGCGCAGGCTGCCGACGATGACGACGATGTCGCGCGGATTGCTCATGCGGTCCCTTCCCGTTGCGGAAAACAAGGTCGAGAATACGCTGCAGCCATCGCCAGGCGAAGCCGGCTATGATCCGCGTCCCTTGCCGTAAGCGCCCATGCCCGCGAAACCGCGTTACCTGCAGCTCGACGTGTTCTGCGCCCGCCCGGGCGGCGGCAATCCGCTCGGCGTGGTGATCGGCGCGGATGACTGGAGCTGCGACGCCATGCAGCGCTTCGCGCACTGGACGAATCTGGTCGAGACCACGTTCGTGCTCGCGCCGACTGCATCCAGCGCCAGTTACCGGCTGCGCATTTTCACGCCTCGACGCGAAATCGCGTTCGCGGGTCATCCGACCATCGGCAGCGCGCATGCGGTGCTCGAGATCGGCTTCGCACAGCCGCATGGCGACGAATTGATCCAGGAATGCGCCGCCGGCCTGCTGCCGGTGCGCGTCGAAGGGGTTGGCGCGGCACGACGCCTGTCGGTGCGCACACCCGCGGCACGCGTGGAGCGCGAGGGCATGGCCGGCGAACCCCTGCTGCAGTCCCTGCTCGGCGATGCGGCGCTCGGTGCGCTACCGCCGGCATTCGTAGAAAGCGGCCGGCGCTGGTGGGTCGCCGAATTCGCCGACGAAGCGGGCTTGCGCGGCTGGAAGCCGGATCACGCCACGATCGGAGCGCTTGCGAAAGCGACCGACAGCCTCGGCTTGTGCGCGTTCGCGCGCGCAACCGGCAGCGACTACGACGTCGTGGTGCGCGCTTTTCCGGCCGGCGTCGGCATCGTCGAGGACCCGGCGTCGGGCGCGGCGAACGGATCGATCGCGGCTTGGATCGCGTTGCGCGAACCCGCAGGTCCGCTCGCACACGGCTACCGGGTCAGCCAGGGGCGCGAAATCGGACGCGACGCGTCGATCATCGTGCGCATCGATGCGAACGGCGCAGTCTGGGTCGGTGGCCAGACCCATACCGTCATCGATGGCGCGGTGCGATGGCAGGCAGCGGGACGATAGGGGGTCCGCTCCGGCCCAGCGCGGACCGACCTGGCTCGCGGCTGACCCACGTTTCGCCGGCCCGGAAAAGCAAAAAGCCCCGGGCTTGCACCCGGGGCTTTCCCTAACTCAACACGCTACGCGGCGATCAGAGCACCTGCACTTGGTCGGCCTGCATGCCCTTCTGGCCCTGCACGGCGACGAAGCTGACGCGCTGGCCTTCCTGCAACGACTTGAAGCCGGTGCCCTGGATCGCGCGGAAGTGCACGAACAGGTCGGGGCCGCTTTCCGGGGTGATGAAACCAAAACCCTTGGCGTCATTGAACCACTTGACGGTACCGTTCTGACGATTCGACATCTTTCGAAACTCCTGGAAACACTGATGACATCACGAGTACGGAACATTCCGCATCGAGACTGGGTTGCAGGGAGCTAGCGAGGCGAAGCGGATCGTCGGATCTACCGCATC
This sequence comes from Lysobacterales bacterium, assembly GCA_044445505.1. GTDB lineage: Bacteria > Pseudomonadota > Gammaproteobacteria > Xanthomonadales > Rhodanobacteraceae > Dokdonella_A. Next base: position 4,348 of record JBIODY010000059.1, on the reverse strand, counting down.
AGGCCACGATTCACAGTGACCCTTGCAAACACAGTGCGACCGACTATACGCGCAAATTTTCCGGAATGCTAATTTTATGTTGGGCCCCGGAAACCGGCCTGGGAATGGCTCTGTGGCGCCGAAAAACGCGGTCCGGGACACCCTTCCAGGGGTGCCGCGGGGGCCTCGCAGGGCCTACGCCCGCCCGGCGACCACGTTGACGCTGATCGCGACGATGACCACATTGAAGAAGAACGCGATGATGCTGTGCACCAGCACCGCGCGGCGCAGCCGGCGGTCGCTGATCTGGACGTCCGAGACCTGGAACGTCATGCCGATCACGATCGCGAAATAGGCGAAGTCCCAGTAGTCGGGCGGCTCGTTGCTCGGGAATTCGAGGCCGCCACGGTGATCGTCGCTGATGCCGTCGCCGTAGTACGCGTGCGCGTAGTGGACCGCGAACATCGTGTTCATGAACAGCCATGACAGCATCAGGGTGCCGGCGGCGAGTGCAATTCCCGGCAGCCCGCCCGCAGCACCCGCATGCAGCTCGGTGCCGAGCGCTACCAGCACCACCGCGGAAACGAGCACGCTCGTGCAGAGCACGCCGAAGCGGCCCTGGTCCTCCTTGCGTGCGCGCACCCGGATCTCGGCAGTGTCGGCGCCGGCGAACATGTGCGCGATCGCGCCGAGGAACACCAGCGTCGCGATATCGAACGCGAGCAGGATCACCCGTGCCGGCGCGATGCCGCCGGTGACGAACACGATACACAGGACGACGAACAGGAACGCTGCCAGCGTGAAACGCGGGCGGCGGCGCAGGTGCCGCCCGAATCGACGCACCGGCCCGTTGCCGAGGTGATTGGCGGGCGCTGTGGACAAGAAGCCTCCCCGCTCAGGCGCGTACGCCCCGCACGCGATCGGCGCGCGAGAGCGGTGCGAAACTCAGACCGCTTTCTTCGCCACGGCCTTCTTGACCGGCGCGGCCGCCTTCTTCACCGCTGGCTTGGCCGCGGCAGCCTTGGCCACTGCGGGTTTCCTGCCTGCGGCGGCCTTCTCCGTGTGCGGACGGACATTGCCGTAGCTGCGGATCGAGATCTTGCCTTTCCTGGTCTTGCGGTCGCCTCTGCCCATGATTGCTCTTTTCAAGGTTGGATGATGCGGGCGCGCAGGATAGCAGCCTGCACGTGCTATGCAAGAATCGCGCACCTCCGGCCGCGCGAGGCGCGCCGCCCCTCCGAGCGCCTTGCACGCGAAGCGGCAGGATTCATTCCGTGGCGCGACGACGCCTGGCAATACTCGGGCAATACGCAGGGCCCTCTCCCCGCGGATCCGGGGAGAGGGCGGAACTCCGCGTTCACGCATTCATCGTGCGCCGGAACTCCAAGGATCGAACCCGTTGATGAAGATCGTGGCGTCGGTGCAGACCGATGGCGACGCGACGCTCAGCGTGCTTGGTGCGGGGCTGATCGTGGCCTGGACGCGAAAACGCTGCGCGGCCGGATGCTGGTCCGCTGCTGCTACGGGTGCGATCGCGGGTACGGCCGGGTTCGAAGCGCGTGTTGCGAGCGCGATATGCCGGGAACCTACGCGCAATGCCCCGGCGCGCAACGTTCGTTTTCGATCTGCACGGTCGCGTGATCGATGCGGAAGCGTTCGCGCAGCACGCTCTGGATCGAACCGATCGCGAGATCCGCATCGGCCCCGGCGACGAGTTGCGCGTGCAGCGTCGCGACGTGATGACCACCGGCGAGCTGCCAGACGTGCACGTGGTGGACGTCATGCACGCCGGATGCCTCGCTCTTCAGCACGGCACCGACCCGGTCGGCGTCGATGCCCTCGGGCGCGCCTTCCAGGAGGATGTGCGCCGAGCGGCCCAGAAGCCTCCAGGCGCTGGCGAGGATCAGCACGGACACCAGCACGGATACGGCCGGGTCCGCCCACAACCAGTCGAAACCGCGGATCAGCAGCGCGGCCGCGACCGCGCCGATCGAGCCGAACAGATCGCCGAGCACATGCAGGCGCGCACTCGCCGTATTGAGGTCTTCATGATCGTGGCCGGACAGCGCGAACAACACGATCGCGTTGACGGCGAGGCCGGCCAGCGCGACAACCAGCATCGTGCCGGACAGGATCGGCTGCGGATCGCGCAGGCGCAGCAGCGCCTCGACGACGATCCATGCGACCAGGATGAACTGCAGCAACGCATTGCTGTAGCCGACCAGCACTTCGAGCCGGGCGTAGCCGAAGCTGCGTCGCGCATCGGCCGGGCGCCGCGCGTAGTGCGCACCGAGCCACGCGAACAGCAATGCGGCTGCGTCGACCAGCATGTGCGCGGCATCGGCAAGCAGCGCCAGCGAGCCGGACAGCCAGCCGCCGACTGCTTCGGCGACCAGCATGCACGCGGTCAGCGCAAACGCGACCGCCAAGCGTCGTTCGCGCGCGCCGACGGGCGTCGCGTGCGCGTGCGCATGATCGTGGCTCATCGGGTGACGGCGATCGGCATGCCGCGATGCTAGGCAGCGCCGGCGCAGTTACACAATCACGCGCTGAGAAAGCGAAGCGCGATCAATGGCCGCAGGCCGCATCGTGCACGTGACCGTGCGCGAGCCGCAAATTGGTCAGATGCGCGATCGCCACCAGAGTACCGCCGGCAGCGACCAGCATCGCATGCACAGCCATGTTGCCATCGATGTCGATGAGGATGCCGGTCAGCAGAAACACGATGCCGGGCGCAAGAAACCAGAACGCCCGGAAACGCTGATGGCGCCGGAAACCGACGCTCAATGTGGTCAATGCGAGCACGCTTGCGAAGATGATGAAGGCGCGCTCGATGCGATGGTCGGCAAGAAAGCTGAGGCCGAGCGCCGGCAGCACCGCGATCACCAGCGGCAGCAGCGCGCAATGCACCGCGCACAGGAACGACGCAGTCGCGCCGAAGCGGTCGGCAATGCGTGCGAACAGCGGGGGACGGTGCGGTTGGCTACTCATGGCGGTTTCTGCTCGACGTTATAACATAACTGACCAGGCGATTCACCCCGAGCATCGGAGGGTGAGTGGCAAAACTGCTGGCCGTTCATGATCCGATGTCCCGCCGTGAACGCTTGAGACGTTCCAAGCGGGCCAGTGCCGGGGTATCTGGCCGGTGGGCCGAATGACTTTCGGCATGGCTGCGACCTCATGATGTAATAATATAACATACCGATTCTCCCTCAACAAGGATCGGATCCGGATGAACAACAAGAGCCTCGCCCTGTGCATCGGCCTTGCCGTCGGCCATTCCTCCGCAGCGATGGCAGCCCCTGAGAGCAGGGCCGCCGCGGCGCAGCCGGACGATGCGGACGCAGGCGTCGGGACCGTTCCCCCGTCGCGCAATGCAAAGATGAAAAAGAGCGCGGCGGAAAACGCCGACGCCATGCTCGGCACGGTCAGCGTGACGGGCAAGCTCGATGAGGCGCGCAACCAGTTGTCGCCGGACGTCGGCAGCAGCCAGTACGTGTTCGACCAGAAGGCGATCGCCCAGCTACCGCTTGGCGCGGCAACCTCGCTGAACCAGGTGCTCCTGCGCGCACCCGGCGTCGTCGACGATTCGTATGGCCAATTGCACGTACGCGGCGACCACGCGGACATGCAGTACCGCATCAACGGCGTGATCATTCCGGAAAGCATCAGCGGCTTCGGCCAGACACTCGATGCACGGATCATCGACAACCTGTCGTTCCTGACCGGCGCCCTGCCCGCGCAATACGGTTACCGCACCGCCGGCGTCGTCGACATCACGACGAAGGCCGGCGTGACGGGCAAGGACGCTGCGCCGATCGGCGGCAGCGTCGGCGTGACCACCGGCTCGTTCGGCACCTTCAACCCGAGCGCGGATTTCTACGGCAGCAGTGGGCCGTGGAGCTGGTTCGTGACCGCGGACACCCTCAGCAACGACATCGGCATCGAAAACCCGACCGCGTCACGCAACGCGATCCACGACCACGCCGATCAGTTCAAGAGCTTCGCCTATCTGTCGTATCTGCTGAATGATGCGACGCGGCTCGGTTTCATGTTCGGCGCGACCAACAACCGCTTCCAGATTCCGAACAACCCCGGTCAAGAGCCAGCGTTCCAGCTCGGCGACATCAACGACTTCGATTCGCGAAACCTCGACGCGCGCCAGAAGGAACAGAACCGTTTCGGCGTGCTCTCGCTGCAGGGCGAACTCGGCACGACGAACTACCAGGTCTCGCTCGGCCAACGCTACACCCGCGTCGATTACCGGCCCGATCCGGTCGGCGATCTCGTGTTCAATGGCGTCGCCGGCACGATTGCGCGCAGCAACCGCGCGAACACATTGCAGGCCGATTTCTCGACGCCTTTCGGC
>JBIODY010000058.1:0-9766 GCA_044445505.1 Lysobacterales bacterium | reverse complement strand
GCCCTGCAAGCGGAATGGCTGGACTTCGTGATCATCGGCGGCGGCCCGACCGGCGTCGAGCTCGCCGGCACCCTGGCCGAGATCGCGCGCCACACGTTGCCGCGCGAGTTCCGTCACAGCGATCCGCGCCGCTCGCATATCCATCTCGTCGAAGCCGGCGCGCGCGTGCTGGCGTCGATGCCGGAGTCGCTGTCGATGAAGGCACGGCGCCAGCTGGAGAATCTCGGAGTGAGCGTGCATACCGGCGCGGCAGTCACCGGCGTCGACCGCCACGGCGTGGTGTTCGGCGACCAGCGCATCGCCGCGCGCACGGTGATCTGGGCCGCGGGCGTCGCGGCGTCGCCACTCGGTGCGACACTCGGTGCCGCGCGCGACCGGGCAGGGCGGGTCGAGGTTGCCGCGGACCTGTCGTTGCCGGCGAATCCCGAGGTGTTCGTGATCGGCGATCTCGCCGGCGTCGTGCAGGACGGTGCGCCGGTGCCTGGCGTGGCGCCGGCCGCGAAGCAGATGGGCGCGCATGCGGCGCGGTCGATCCGCGCCCGGCTCGCCGGCCGCGCGTCGAAGCCATTCCGTTACCGCGACTACGGCAATCTCGCGACGATCGGACGCATGGCCGCGGTCGTCGACTTGCGCGGACTGCGTTTCTCCGGCGCGGCAGCGTGGCTGTTCTGGCTGGTCGCGCACATCTTCTTCCTGATCGGCTTCCGCAATCGCGTGATCGTGATGGGTGAGTGGATCGCCTCGTACGTCACCTACCAGCGCCACGCACGGATCATCATCGGTCGCGACCGCACGCCGGAGCGCTGATCCTGGTCAACCTTCCGCCTTCCACGGATCGTAACTGCCGAACCACCACAGATGGCCCTCGGGATCGCGGCACGAGTAGCCGGCACCGCCGTAGTCCTTGGTCTCGAGTTCGTCGACGATCTGCGCTCCTGCGGCCTTGGCGCGTGCGTAGTGCGCCGGACAATCGGCAACGATCACGCACGGACATTGCGTCTCCCGACCGCCGATCTCATCGGGTTGGGCGATGTGCTCGCCCCAGGCGCTGCCGTTGGCAACCGAACCGAGCATGATCATGCCGTTGCCGAAAACGAGTTGCGCGTGCTGCACGATGCCGTCGGCGTCGGCGTGGACCGCATGCTTCTCGAAACCGAACGCGCGGCAGAGCCAATCGATCGCGGCGCGCGCATCGCGATAGCGCAGGCTGGGGATGATCGTGGCAGTGGTGTCGGCGGCAAGGCTAGGCATCCGGATCTCCTGGCGACAAGTGGCGTGCGTGTTAGATTAACGCGCTCCGCGCGGTCTTGCAGGGTTCGGCGGCGCCGCGATCATTCCACCACGGGCCGGAACAGGGTTCAGCACGACCGCGCCGCGATCACGACGATGGCTGCATTGACGGTACGGGAACGAAGATGGAATTGACGATAGTCCGCAACGCGCTCGAAAGCCGCTTCGAGACCACGGTCGACGGCGCGCTCTGCGTGCTCGACTATCGCCTGCGCGATGGCGTCCTCGCGATCGATCACCTGCGCGTACCGGACACGGTCGGCGGACGTGGCATCGCCGCGGCCTTGACCGAGGCTGCGCTCGAAGCGGCCCGCCGGGAACATTGGCGCGTCGTCCCGAACTGCTCGTATGCGGCCGCGTTTGTCGAGCGCAACCCCGGCTGGCGCGACCTGGTGGGCTAGGCGCACCGACGCGGCGGCCAGCGCGGCAGGTCACGGTTCCGGTGTGACGCAGGTCCGCCGCCGCCCCTCGACCGGTGCGCGGCACGCGAAACAGGGCCTGCTAGAATGTGTCGAATCGTTACGGCAAAGCCGGCAGCGGGTGTACTCGCTGTCACCGGAGCGTGGTCGCGCAGGCCAGCCCGGGGTTGCCTTGCCGAGCGGGGGGCGGTCGAGGTTGAATCCACTGGGAGCGATGAAATGAACAAGATGATGTTTGCGATCGCGCTGGCGATCGCGGGCGTGGCCGGAGCGGGCAGCGCGTTCGCCGCGGGCAAGCCGTCGATCGGCGTCGCGGAATTCAAGAACGAATCCGGCGCGGGCTGGTGGCGTGGCGGCGTGGGCTGGGAGCTGTCCGGCATGCTCTCCAACGAGCTATCGAGCAGCGGCGATTTCCGCGTCGTCGAGCGCAGCAAGCTCGGCAACGTGCTCGAAGAACAGAACCTCGCCGCCTCTGGCCGCGTCCGGTCGGGCACCGGCGCGAAGATGGGCCAGGTCACCGGCGCCGACTATCTGGTGTTCGGTACGGTCACGTCCTACGAGGAAAACACCGCGAGCACCGGCGGCGGCTTGAGCTTCCGCGGCATCTCGCTCGGCGGCAAGAAGTCCGAGGCATATCTCGCGATCGACCTGCGCGTGGTCAACGCGACGACCGGCGAGGTCGACTATTCGCGCACGATCGAAGGTCGCAGTTCCGGCGGCGGCATGTCGGTCGGCGTGTTCCGCGGCGGCTTCGGCGGCGATCTCGCGCACGAGGAAAACACCCCGGCCGGCAAGGCGATCCGCGCCGCGCTGGTCGAGGCGACCGATTATCTCGACTGCGTGATGGTCAAGCGCGGCAGCTGCGAGTCCGAGTTCAGCGCAAAGGAACAGAAGCGCCGCGCCGGCGATAAGAAAGCGATCAAGCTCGACTGACCGGATCGGCACGAAACGGGAAACGGCGGGAATTTCCCGCCGTTTTTTTTTGGGACGTGGGGTGAATTTCGGCCCCCCGATTGTTTCGTGGCGCAGGACGGTGGGCCAAGGCCCACCCTACGAGCCGTTTGATGGATGCTCAGCGCGGTGGTCGCGGACCGCGGCGGCGATTCGGATTGTTGCCGGCCGGGCCGCGGTTTCCGGCGCTGTTGCCATCCGCCAGCGAGTTGCCGGGCGAGCCGCCGTGCGGTTTGCGCGGTCCGCCGGTCCGCGGCCCGCGCGGTTGTTGCGCCCGCGCCTGATAAGGGCCGGGCGATCCGGCGTCATGCACCGAGTTGCCCGGCGAGCCGCCCCGCGGCGCCCGCTGCGGTCCGTTGCCGCGTGCAGCATCGGCGTTGCGTGGATACGCGCTGTTGCCATGCGGTGCATCCTGATTCTGCGGATGTGCGCGGTTGCCATGTGCCGCATTCGGATTGCCTGAGCGCGGTTGGAACTGGCCGGCGGCGAACGGCTGTGCCTCGCCGGGGCGCGCGCCGCGACGCTTGCGTCCCGGTTGTCCTGCACTGTCCGGAAACCAGCTGCGCAGCACAGCCGGGCTCAAGCCCGGTTCGCTGTAGGCGCTGTTGCGGTGCTGCGCCTGACCCTGTGCCTGTCCTTGTCCTTGCCCCTGGCGGCGTTGGCCCTGGCGCTGGCCCGCACCTGCACGACCCGGACCCTGGCCGGGACGCCCCTGCCGCGGCGGCTTGCCCTGGCCCGGCCCACTGCGCGCCTTGCGCGGTTTCGCCGCGGCGCCGCGCCAGCCGCTGTCGTCGCGCATGCGATCGAACGCGGCGAATTCGCGCGCCTCCTCGTTGTGCGCGCCGGTCCACGCCTGCTGCGACTTCGGGTTCGGGCGGAATTCGGTCGGCGCGGCGCGACGCTGGCCGATCACCGGGGCGAGGGTGAGCCGCGGGGCGATTTCCTGCAGCCCCGAGCGATTGCGCAGGTTGGCGATCTGACCGCCATCGAGTTCCTCGGAGCGCCCGCGCAGCAACCCGCGCGGAAGTTCCACACTGCCGTAGCGGATGCGCTTCAGGCGGCTGACCATCAGGCCTTGCGATTCCCACATGCGGCGCACTTCGCGGTTGCGGCCCTCGCGCAGGGTCACGCGGAACCACGAATGGCTGTTGCCACGGCTGATCACCGAAATGTCGTCGAAATGCGCAGGACCGTCCTCGAGTTCGATGCCGTTCCTGAGTCGTTCGATGGTCTCGTCGGGTACCTCGCCGTGCACACGGCAGATGTACTCGCGCTCGATCTCGGAACGCGGATGCATCAGCGCATTGGCGAGATCGCCATCGGTGGTCAGCAGCAGCAGGCCGGTCGTATTGATGTCGAGGCGACCGACCGCGATCCAGCGCGCGCCCTTGATCTGCGGCAACTGCTCGAACACGGTCGGGCGGCCTTCCGGATCGTCGCGCGTCGCGACCACGCCGTCGGGCTTGTTGTAGACGATGACCTGCGCGTGCTCCGCGCTGTCGGCGACGACCACGAAGCGCTTCGCGTCGAGTTCGACGCGATCGCCGCAGCGCACACTCTGGCCGAGCGTCGCGACGACGCCGTTGATCTGCACCTCGCCACCCTCGATGCGTTGTTCGAGCATGCGCCGCGAGCCCAAGCCTGCGTTCGCAAGTACCTTGTGCAGGCGTTCCTCGACCGCCGGCGCTTCGCTGCCGTCAGCCGGACGTTTGAGTTTCAGGATGGAACGGGATGGCGTGGTCATGCGATGGATTCCGGGGTGTCTTCGTGCGCGGCGCCGGCAGACGGCTCTTCGCGGGGGGAGGGTTCGGACGCGGTGTTCGCGTCGTCGTGGATGCGGGTCGTGCGCTGGCCTGGCGCGGCGCTGTCGTCGCTGCGCGCGACCGTCGCGCCGGGCTCTGCGTCCGCGTCGTCGGCCTCGATCGCCGCCGGGATGACTGCGTTCGCCGCGCCGAAGGCGAGCTGCAGATCGAGGTCCTCGATGTCGCGGATCTCGCTGAGCGGCGGCAACTCGTCGAGCGATTTCAGGTTGAAGTAGTCGAGAAACTGCTTGGTCGTGCCGAACAGCGCCGGCTTGCCGGGCAGGTCGCGGTAGCCGACCACGCGTATCCAGTCGCGTTCCTCCAGCGTCCTGACGATGTTCGTCGAAACCGCGACGCCACGGATCTGCTCGATCTCGGCGCGAGTGATCGGTTGGCGGTATGCGATCAGGGACAGGGTTTCGAGCAGCGCGCGTGAATAGCGGATCTGGCGCTCGGTCCACAAGCGCGCGACGAACGGATGCACGTCCTGGCGCACCTGGTAGCGGAAACCGGAGGCGACTTCGACCAGCTCGATGCCGCGGCCCGCGCAATCTTCCTGCAGCGTGGCGAGCGCCCTGGCGAGATCGTCGTGCGCGGGCATGTCGAACTCGTCGAACACGCTGCACAGCTGCGGCAGCGAAAGCGGTTGTGCCGAGGCGAGCAGCGCGGCTTCGATGATGCGTTTGAGTTGGTGTCGTTCCATCAGCTGTTCATCTGAAAGTGCGGCCACGGATGGCCCCTTCTTGATCCTCGCGATCAGGGACGATCGCATGGCTGCAGGCGCGGCCAGGGTGGCCGCTTGCCGATATCGCGATCAGGGATCGATCGCAAGAGCATTCGTGAAGTGCGGTCATGCAACGACCGCTTCCTGCTGCTCGCGATCGGGATCGATCGCAAAAGCTAGGCTATCGCCAGCGATTTCAGGTAAATCGGCGCGAGCGCGGTTTCCTGCATGATCTCGATCAGTTGTTCCTTGGCGAGTTCGAGCAGGGCAAGAAACGTGACCACGACGCCGCGACGGCCCTCGCCGGGGTCGAACAGGTTCTCGAAGCGGTGGAATCCACCGTCCCCAAGGGCGCGCAACAGGTCACTCATGCGGCTGCGCACGTTCAGCGCGTCGCGCTCGATCGCGTGGTGGCCGTAGAGCTCCGCACGTTTCATCACGTCCTTGAGCGCCAGCAGCAACTCGCGCAGCTCGACCGGCGGTGGCAGGCGGATCACGTTGTGGTCGTCGACGACGATGTGCGCGGTCGCGAAGTCGCGCTCCTGGCGCGGCAATACATCGATGTCCTCGGCAGCCTTCTTGAAGCGTTCGTATTCCTGCAGGCGACGCACCAGCTCGGCACGCGGATCGGCCTCGAGGCCTTCCTCGACCGGCGGTCGCGGCAGCAGCAGCCGCGACTTGATCTCGGCGAGGATCGCGGCCATGACCAGGTACTCGGCCGCGAGTTCGAGCTTCATTTCCCGCATCAGCCCGATGTAATCGACGTACTGGCGTGTGATCTCGGCGACCGGGATGTCGAGGATGTCGAGGTTCTGGCGGCGGATCAGATACAACAGCAGGTCGAGTGGGCCCTCGAACGCTTCGAGGATGACCTCGAGCGCGTCCGGCGGGATGTACAGGTCCTGCGGCATCTCGAGCACGGGCTGGCCGCGCACGAGCGCGAGCGGGATCTCCTGCTGCTGCGGCACCTGCGGAAAGGTATTCGCCTGCATTTCTGGACGCTGTCGTGCGGTCTGATTCATGTTCGATCCCATGACCCGATCCCATGACGGGGTGCGCCCCATCGGCGGGTCATGCATGGATCATGTTGGGAACCTGCGGACATCACGTCCGAAAGGTTCCGGATTGCGGCGTGGCGCGGTCGGAAAGACGGGTATCCGGCGCGGCTGCCTGCAATGGCGGACGACCGGATTTCGGGGATCCGGAGGTCGACAAAATCATTCAAAGATTCGAAAGGCGCGGCCAAGGGTGACATGTCGCCGCGTCGGCTCGCGCGGGACCCTGCGCCTTTCGCTGGGTCTAGCCTACGGGCAAACGCGGGAATGCGCAATCGCCGCCATCGCCTGCCGGTCGCCGTGTCAGGCAGGGCCTGCCTGACGCCAGGGGTTGCGCGCGCCTTTTGCACCGCACGCTTCGGCTACCATAGACGTTTGTCCACGGACCAATCCCATGTGGTACGCCATCATCGGCAGCGATGTTCCCGATTCACTGGCGCGCCGGCAGGCCGCGCGGCCTGCGCATCTGGAACGCCTGAACCGCCTGCGCAACGAGGGCAGGTTGATGCTGGCGGGTCCGTTCCCGGCCATCGACGCGGAGGATCCGGGGCCGGCCGGTTTCGATGGCAACCTGATCGTCGCCGAGTTCGCCGATCTCGCCGCCGCCAGGGCATGGACCGATGCCGATCCGTATGTCGCGGCGGGAGTCTATGCCGGAGTCGAGGTGCGCCCGTTCCGCAAGGTGCTGCCTTGAACCGGCGTATCGACATCATCCGTGAGCGCCTGATCGCCGCGCTGGCGCCGAGTGAACTCGGCGTCGAGGACGAAAGCCACAAGCATGTCGGCCATGCCGGCGCGCGCGACGGCCGCGGCCACTATCGCGTGCACGTCGTCAGCGCCGCATTCCGCGGCGTGACGCCGCTGGCGCGGCACCGCGCGGTCTACGCGGCGCTCGGCGAGTTGATGCAGACCGACATCCATGCGCTGGCGATCGATGCCCGCGCCCCCGAGGATGTCTGATGGCAACACCGGACATCCCCGGATCGAGTCCGGGGCAGGCTCTGCCGCGGTTTGCCCAGGCGGTCGCGGCAGAGCCGCGCCACGTTTGTCGCATCGAGCGCATGCGCGCCCGATGCGGCGGCACATCCCTGTGCCGAAACGGAACGCTTCTCCGGGGCGATCATTGTTGACATCCAGGGGCGTCGTTCGCGTCCGTGTTTTCGAGGTAAATGTTGCATGCGTCTGACCACGATCAAGCTCGCCGGCTTCAAGTCCTTCGTCGATCCGACAACCCTGCACCTGCCGACCAACATGACCGGCGTGGTCGGCCCGAACGGTTGCGGCAAGTCGAACATCATCGACGCGATCCGCTGGGTCATGGGCGAGAGCGCGGCCAGTCGTTTGCGCGGCGATGCGCTGACCGACGTGATCTTCTCGGGATCGAGCGGACGCAAGCCGGTCGGCAGCGCGATGGTCGAACTGCTGTTCGACAATTCCGACGGTCTGATCGTGGGCGAATACGCGAGCTACAACGAGATTTCGGTCAAGCGCATCGTCAGCCGCGACGGCCAGTCGCAGTATTTCCTCAACGGCGTGCGCTGCCGGCGCCGCGACATCACCGACCTGTTCCTCGGCACCGGCCTCGGGCCGCGCAGCTACTCGATCATCGAGCAGGGCATGATCTCGGAGATCGTCGAGGCGGATCCCGAGCAGCTGCGCAACCACCTCGAAGAGGCCGCCGGCATCTCCAAGTACAAGGAGCGTCGCAAGGAGACCGAGAGCCGGATCAAGGCGACGCGCGAGAACCTCGACCGCGTGCGCGACGTACGCGACGAGGTCGACAAGCAGCTCGAGCACCTCAAGCGCCAGGCGCGCACTGCCGAGCGCTGGCAAGCCTTGAAGGACGAGCAGAAGAAGAAGGAAGCCGAAGTCAAGGCGCTGACCTTGCGCGCGACGCAGGCCGAACTCGACGCACATACCGGCGCGTTGCGCAAGGCCGAACTCGCGATCGAACAACGACTCGCCGAGCAGCGCCATTGCGAGGCCGCGCTCGAGGCCGGCCGCGAGCAACACAATGTAGCCGCCGAGCACATGAACAGCGTGCAGGCCGAGGTCTACCGGGTCGGTGCGGAGATCGCCCGCGTCGAGCAGCAGATCCAGCACAACAGGGAACTCGCCGAACAGCTCGAGCGCGCACGCCGCGAGACCGAGCGCGCGCACGCCGAGCTCGCCGAACATATCGCCGGCGACCGCCTGCGCTTCGAGGAGCACAGCGCGCTGCTCGCCGGTGCTGAGCCGCAGCTGGCGACCCTTCACGACTCCGACGCGGCCGCGGCCGAAGCGCTGCGCGATGCGGAAACGAAACTCGCCGAGTGGCAGACGCAGTGGGACCAGCATTCCCAGGCGACATCGCAGGCGGGCCAGGCCGCCGAGGTCGAGCGCACGCGCCTGGACTATCTCGACAAGCAATGTCTTGCCGCGGACCAGCGTCGCAACGCACTCGAAGCCGAACGCAGCGCCGCCAATCTCGATGAACTCGGGCAGGCGCTGGCCGCGCTCGACAGCGAACATGGTTCGTTGCGCGAACAGGTCGAGACGTACACCGCGTCGCACGAAACGCGTCGCTCCGCGGCCGAAGCCGCTCTCGAGGCCGAGCGCGCGGCGCATGCTGCACTCAGCGGCAAGCGCGGCGATCTGGAAAGCATGCGCGGCCGCCTCGGCTCGCTCGAGACCCTGCAGCATGCCGCGCTCGGCGACGTCGGCGGCGCGGTGCAGGGATGGCTGCAGGCGCTCGGCCTCGGCGACGCGCACCGGCTCGGCGAAGCGTTGCAGGTCGAGGCCGGCTGGGAACGCGCAGTGGAGACCGTGCTCGACGGCTGGCTCGAGGCCGTGCTGGTCGACGATCCGCACGCGCACGCCGGCGCTCTCGCTACATTGGTCGACGCCGATCTGAGCCTGATGACGGCTGCTGCCGGCGATCTCGCCGTACCCGGCGACTCGCTCGCCGCCCGCGTCACCGGTTCGGCGGCGGCGCGTGTGCTGCTCGCGCATGTGCACACGGCGGATACGCTCGCCGCCGCGCGCGATCGCCTGGCGACGCTCGGCGCGAGCGAATCCTGCGTGACGCCGGACGGCGAGTGGCTCGGTCATGGCTACCTGCGCGTGCGGCGCGGCAACAGCGCGCAGGTCGGCGTACTCGCGCGCGAGCGCGAGATCCGCGAACTCGCGGCCCGCATCTCCCGAATCGAGAACGAGATCTCCGGCCACACCGAATCCGTCGATCGCGGCAAACAGCAGCGCCTCGAGGCCGAACGTGAACGCGATGACGCGCAGCGCGAGCTGTACACCGCGCATCGCCGCCTCGCCGAAGTGGCCGGCCAGCTGCAGAGCCAGCGCGGCCGCATCGACGGCGCGCAGGAGCGGTTGAACCGTGTCGCGGCCGAACTGGACGAAGTCAACACCAGGCTCGACGCCGATCGCGGGCAGGCGCGCGAGGCGCGTGGCCGGCTCGAGACCGCGGTCGGGCACATGGGCGATCTCGAGCAGCGCCGCCAGGCGCTCGATGGCGAACGCCGGACCTTGCTC
>JBIODY010000057.1:0-9838 GCA_044445505.1 Lysobacterales bacterium | reverse complement strand
CGTTGCGACGCCGCGCGCGGCCGATCGCGACCTGCAGCAGGACTACGCGCTCAACGAGGCGCTGAATGCGCTGAAGGCGCTGGCGTTGCGCGGCAAGCCTGTGAATCCGCCGGCACCCGCGGAGAACAGGAAGGGCTAGCGACGCGCAGACGTCCCGGCGTCGCGGCGTCGCGGCGTCGCAGGTTGGGCTGAACGCAGTGAAGCCCAACATGAAAGCGAAGTCGAGGCTGCCTGCATACCTCGATATCGGGATTCGCGGACTCACCCAACCTGCGTCGCTGCACCACATGCACCGGCACGCAGTGTGTGCCGAGAGTCGCACCGTGTCGCCTGATCATCCTCCGGAGATTTCATGGACGCCCCACAGGACATTACCGAAGCACAGTTTTTCGAGATGGTCGATCGCTTCATCAACCAGGCCAACGACTACGGCACCAAGATTCCGCAGCCTCACGTCAGCGCCGCATTGCTGTATGCCGCCGCGCGTTACAACGCGTTCAACTGGGTCAATCGCAGCCAGCGTCTGGAACAGACCCTCGAGGAGGCGGCACTGCTGTTCACGGATGAATACGAGAAGATGTTCCGCGACAACGTGCAGAATCTGATCGCGCTGCGTTCGAAAAACTGAGGTGTCGCAACCGTCGCCGGTCGACGCCTCACTTGCCGGCGGGTCGGTGCGGCGCGAGCGGAAACGGCATGATCTTGTCGCCGCTGGCCGCGTCACGGATCGCGAGCGGGCCGCGACGCGCGACTTCCTCGATGCGCACGATCGCCTGGATCGGCACATGCAGCAGCGTGGTGTCCTTGAACTCCTCGCGCAGGCGTTCCTCGGTGGGATCGATGACGAGACCGTCGCCGGGTGGATCGAACACCAGCTCGCCGACTTCGGTGAAACCCCACAACGCGCTCGATGCGACATGCCGCGCATAGAGCTCGATGCTCTTGCCCTGCGAGAGGAACGTGACCTTGTACAGCTTCGTCTTGCGCATGGCGGCATTGTCGCGCGCGCGCCATCCGTCTGTCTTGCGAAGGAACGGCTGTAGGGCGGGCTTCAGCCCACCGGCATTTCGCCGCCCACGTGGTGGGCCAAGGCCCACCCTGAGTCGCGGATCCGGGGTCAGCCGCGCAGCCGTCTCGCCACCGCCGACTTCGACAGCAGCGCGAACACGATGCCGATCAGGAAGCCGGCGATGTGGGTCCACCACGCGACCGCGCCGAATGCCGGGCCGACATAGGTGAACAGCAGTTGCAACGCGGCCCAGAAACCGATCAGCAACGGCGCCGGGATGCGCACGAATTCGAGGAACACGCCGAGCGGCAGCACCAGGCCGAGGCGCGCGCGCGGGAACAGCGCGAGATACGCGCCGACGATCGCCGACACCGCGCCACTGGAACCGACGATCGGTGCGCTGGTGCCGGCCAGGGTGAGCGCGCCGACCAGGTTGGCCAGCGCGCCGCCGACCACGAACAGGGCCAGGAAGCGCACCGAGCCGAGCGCGCGTTCGGCGGAGACGCCGAACACGATCAGGAACAGCAGGTTGCCGGTCAGGTGCAGCCAGTCGGCGTGGATGAACAATGCACTGACCAGACGCGCCGCGCGCAATTCGGCGAGTTGCTGCAACCACGGCGCATGTGCATCGAGCAGGGTCGAAGGTACCGTGCCCCAGCGGGTCAGCACGCCGAAGCGGTGCGTGGCCGGCATCGTCGCGAGCCACAGGAACACGATCACGCACGCGGCGACGATCAGCAGGGTCGCCCATGGCGGCCTCGGCTTGCGTCGGCTCGGCAGGGTGACGAACACGCGCGGATCCGCTCAGCGGCCGTCGCGCGGATATACGAAGCGCTGACCCTTGAATTCGAGCACCATGCCGTCGGCGCGAATCTCGCGCAGGGTTACTCCACTGCCGAGATCGTCGCCCTCGACATGCCGGTCGCCCTTAATGACGACAAAGCGCTGATGCGGATCGTCGGCGTACACGTGCATGGTCAGGCTCAGGTCCGGCAGGTCCTTGCGCGTCGCATACGGCAGGTCCCAGACCGTAGGCAGCACCGGCCGCGCCGGCTGCTGCGGCCGGGTCGGGACACTGGCTGTCGCCGCGGGTGCGCTGATCCGATCCGCTTTCGGTGTGCCTGCCGCCGGCGGCTTCACGGACGCTGCGGCTGACGCCGCATTGGCCGGCGTCGCGGCCGTCACGCCGGCCGGCGGCGGCGCAACCGTCGCGACCTTGCCCGGTGCGGCGGCGGGCGTGGTCACCAGGCGCGCGTTCGGCGGCAAGCCGGCCGTGCCGGGGCGATCCTGCGCACCGGGTGCACTGGCTGCCGGGACCAGTACGCGCGGCGCCGATGCCGCTTCGCGCGGCTGCGTGGGCGTGGACGGAATCGCGCGTTCGCGATTTGCCGATGTCTCGTTCCCGGCCGCGGGACGGCCCGGTGTGGCTGCTGGCGGGCGCGCGTTCGGCAACGGCGCGCTGCGTGGCACCGGTGCTGTCCGGGTGATCGCCGCGACCGATGGGTTCGATGCCGGCGCGGTCGGCGTGCGGGTCAGCCACCAGCCGACGCCGAGTGCGAGTGCGATCAGTGCCGCGAGCAGCGGCAGCACGTTGCGGCGCTTGCGCGTGGCGAGCGTCGGCGAGCCAAGGGTCGGCGCCTCGCCGAGTCGGCGCTGCTGCTCGGATTTCTTCAGGGCTTCGAGAATCAACGACATTGCCATTCCAGATTGGTTCGCAAAAACCGCGCGTCCCGCCGCGGGTTGCACACGGTCGCGGCGTAGCCGCGCCACCTTGGTCGCGACACGCCCTTGGTGCCTGTCGCGGCCGCACATCCTCGTGCCGGAGCAGATTTCAAACACTAGCAGGTTGTTGAAAAACAACCTGCTGGTGCAATCCATGGCGAGTTGAAAAAGGGCAGGATTGCCCTTTTCAACAACCTGCTACTGCTTAGTCATCAATCGACGGTCCGCGCCAGGTGCGGGCCGGCATCGTCCAGCGCCGACAGTGCGAACAGCGTCTCCGGCCCGACGATGCCATCGGCCTTGATGCCATAGGCCTGCTGCAGCTTGCGCACCCGCTGCTCGACTTCGGCATCGAACAGCGGATGTGCCGGTGCCGCGGCACCGCCGTCGAAGGTCTTCAGCCGATCCATCGTCCAGCCGACCGCGGGGCCGCTCTCGCCGCGCGCGAGCGTCGCCGGCATGTTGGCCGGGAGCCGCCATAGCGCGACGAAATCGCCGTTCCAGAACTTGGACAGCGAGTCGCGCGCAAGTTCATGGCGGCTGCCGGCCAGGTCGATGCGCACGTGCTTGCCGCCAACCCCCTGCAGCAGTGCCCAGGCCGGATGCGCTGGCGTGTCGAGCAGCAGGATCAGCGGTCGGTCGAAGCGTGCGAGTTGCTCCAGGGTCGCATGCCCGTGCAGGCATGCGATCCCGGGGGCGACGATCGCGGCACAACGGGTCGCGTCGCGCACCGAGACCGCATCCGGGTCGACCTGCCAGCGTGAAAGCAGCTGCGAGAATGCGGTCAGTTCGGTTTCCGGCGCCTCGGCCAGGCTTGCCTCGAGGCGCAGCGCGTTCGCATCGGCCAGCGGGGTCGCGGCGGCGACCGGCGGCGGTGCGACGCTCGGCGCGGCCTGGCGGTCACGCAGCCACGCGACGCCCGCGCCGAGCGCGAGCACGACCAGCGCGGCCAGCGCCCAGCGCCCGTAGCGATGCAGCCAGTAGCGTGCGTGGCCGGGCAGCGCTTCGTCGGCTGCGCGATCGACCAGGCGTTCGCCGACCACTTCCTGCTCGTGCGCGTAGCCGGCCATCAGCGCGCGATCGGCGATGATGTTGATCAGGCGCGGCACGCCGCCGGAGCGCTGGTACAGCGCCTTCAATCCGAGCCGCGAGAACGGAAGCCGCGCACAGCCGGCGACCGCCATGCGATGGCGCACATAGGTCTCGGTTTCGGCCGCATCCAGCGGGGTCAGGTGGTAACGCGCGGTGATGCGTTGGGCAAGCTGGCGCAGCTCCGGCCGGTCCAGCATCTCGCGCAGTTCCGGCTGGCCGAGCAGGATGATCTGCAGCAGTTTCTGCGTCGGCGTTTCCAGATTCGTCAGCAGGCGCACCTGCTCCAGCGATTCGATCGACAGGTTCTGCGCCTCGTCGACGATCAGCACCACACGAAGACCCTGCGCATAGGCATCCAGCAGGAACGCGTTCAGGGTATCGGTCAGCGCCTTCAGGCTGCCGCGCTTGCCGTCGATGCCGAGTTTGAGCTCCTCGCAGACCGCCTCGACCAGTTCGACCGGCGAGAGTTTCGGGTTCAGCACCAGCGCGACGCGGGTGTTCTCCGGCAATTGCTCCAGCAGCAACCGGCACAACGTGGTCTTGCCGGTGCCGACCTCGCCGGTCAGCTGCACGAAGCCGCCGCTGCCGCCCTTGCCGATGCCGTACAGCAGGTGCGCGAGCGCATCCCGGTGCCGTTCGGACAGGAACACATAGCGCGGATCCGGCGTGATCGAGAACGGCGGCTCGCGCAGGCCGTAATACTCAAGATACATGCGGCTACTTTACCTGAGGCGGTACGGCGACCGCTGGCGCGGAGCGCGGCGCGGATGCGGCCGGGTGCAGGCCGCCCGATGTCGGCGTAGAGTGTGACGCCGTTCACATTGTACGGCTCCGCGGTTCCGGAGGGGATCCATGCCACGTCGAACGAGCGGTGTCCTCGCCTCTGTGGCGGTCTTCGCGTGCGCGAGCGCGCTGGCGCAGACGCTGCCTGCCGGGTTCGTGCGCAACGATCCGTTCTGCCCCAATCTGGTCAACCCCGATCCGACCTGCCGCAACCAGCCGACCGGGGTCTATTTCGCGCATGACGGCCGGGTATTCGTCACCGAGAAAAGCGGCCTGATCTGGGTCTACCAGAATCTGCTGGATGGCAATCCGCAGGTATTCGCCGATCTCGGCGCCAGCGTCCACGATTTCTGGGACCGCGGCCTGCTCGGCTTCGCGCTCGATCCGAACTTTCCGGAAACGCCGATCGTGTACGTGCAGTACGCATACGACGGCGGCCTGGGACTCGGCGGACCGACGCCGCGCTGGCCGTTGACGAATTGTCCGGATCCGCCCGGCGCAACGACTCCCGGCGGTGGCTGCGTGATCAGCGGGCGGGTGTCGAAACTCGAGGTCAGCGGCAACACCGCCGGCAACGAGCAGGTGCTGGTCGAAGACTGGTACCAGCAATACCCGAGCCATTCGATCGGCACGATCAGGTTCGGGCCGGACGGCTATCTCTACGCTGGCGGCGGCGACGGCGCGAGTTTCGATTTCCACGATTTCGGCCAGTCGGGCAATGCGGCCTACCCTGACCAGCGCTCGCCGCTGAATCCGCTCAACCCGAACGACCAGGCGACCAACCAGGGCGGCTCGCTGCGGTCGCTGGGCATCGAGATCGAGAGCATCTACAACGCCAACGGCAACGACGTCTGGCTCAACGGCAGCATCATCCGCATCGATCCGCGGACCGGCCTCGGCGCGCCTGGCAATCCGCTTGCCGCCGACCCGCGCCCGAACGCGCAGCGCATCATCGCCTATGGCCTGCGCAATCCGTTCCGCTTCACGTTCCGCCCCGGCACGGCGGGTGAGCTCTGGGTCGGCGATGTCGGCGAAAACACCTGGGAGGAAATCGAGCGCATCCCGGCGCTGCCGGCGAGCGGCGCGACCTTGCAGAATTTCGGCTGGCCCTGCTACGAGGGTCGCGGCCACCACGCCGGCTTCAGCGGCCCGATCTGTACCGCACTCTATTCGAACGGCGACAGCGGCGGGCGCACGCCGCAGACGCAGCCCTGGTACACCTACACGCATGTCGGCGGCTCCGACATCACCGGGCTCGCGTTCTACGAGGGCTCGACCTACCCGGCGCAGTACCACGACTCGCTGTTCTTCTCCGACAACAGCCGCCAAGTCATCTTCAATATTCCCTACGTCGATGCGAACGCCGATGGCATTCCCGATCCGCCCGCCGACAGCAGCGCAAGCGCATTCTTCGGCGGCGCCAACGCGACCGCAGTGCAGTTGACCGCGGGACCCGGCGGCGACCTGTTCTTCGCGAACATCAACAACGGGCGCATTTCGCGGATCGCCTACTGCGACCATTGCCAGAACCTGGCGCCATCCGCGGCGATCGCACTGGATGCGGCCTCGAGTGCGAACGGCGCGCCGCGCGATGTCGGCTTCACCGCCGCGAACAGCATCGATCCGAACAGCGCCGACACCTTGAGCTATAGCTGGGATCTCGACGGCGACGGCAATTTCGGCGATGCCAGCGGGGTCGCCGCGAGCGCGTTCTACGGCGCGAATGGCGCGCACACGGTCTCGGTGCGGGTTTCCGACGGCAACGGCGGTGTCGACGTCGCGAGCATGCGCATCGAAGTCGGCAACACCGCGCCGACGGTCACGATCACCGCGCCAGCCGCGTCGCTGCTGTGGTCGAGTGCGCAGGACATCGCACTGACCGCGACCAGCAGCGACGCCGAGCAGGGCACGCTGCCGGACTCGGCGCTTGCCTGGCAGGTGTTCCGCGAGGACTGCACGAATCCCGATTTCACCGGCTGCACCGAGAGCCTGTTCGGCAATTTCACCGGATCGAGCACCAGCTTCATCGCGCCGGATGCGGCGTTCCCGGCCTACCTGCGCATCGTGCTGACCGGGACCGACGACGGCGGCCTCAGCGATACGAAGGAAGTGTCGATCTATCCGGCCACGGTCGATGTGACCCTGGCGACCGCGCCCTCCGGCCTGGCGCTGGCGTTCGCGGGTGGCGCAGCGGTCGCGGCGCCGACCACGCATACGGTGATCGCGAACGCAGGTTTCGAGGTCGCCGCACCGAGTCCGCAGCCGCTGGCTGGAACCGAATATGATTTCTCGAGCTGGTCCGATGGCGGCGCCGCGGATCATGTCGCGCACATTGCAACGCCGGGCACGGCGACCTTGACCGCGAGTTTCACCGCGCCGGCGGATATCGCGGTCGCGATCGACGACGGTGTCGACGCGATCGGCAGCGGCGACAGCGTGACCTGGACCCTGACCGTCGACAACGCGGGCGTCAATTCGCTCGCCGGCGTCGGCGTGACCGCGACCTTGCCGGCGACCCTGCTCGGCGCGCACTGGACTTGCTCTGCGACCGGCGGCTCGGCCTGCACCGCCGCCGGCAACGGCGCGCCGAACGACAGCGCGGACATCGCCAGCGGCGGACGCGTCACTTATCTCGTCAACGCGGAAGTCGCATCCGACGCGAGCGGCTCGATCACGGTCGCCGCGAGCGCGACGATTCCATCCGGCTACGTCAACCTGAGTCCTGCCGACGACAGCGCCAGCGATACCGACACGGTGTTCTCCGATCTGATCTTCCGCGACGGTTTCGATCCGCCCGGCTGACTCTCGACGCCGCGCGTCGCGGCGCACGGCCGATGGAATGCCCCGGTCTTTCGCTGCGTCAAGGGCCGGTGCGCCTCGACGCAGCGAAGCGCGAGCGCGTTCGGGCCGCCCTTTGGCGTTCGATATTCACCGCAGCCGCGGCGTGCCTGTCCAGTCGGCACTGTCGATGCCGCCGAATCGGTCAAGCATGCCTTTCGCCACAGCCGGTGCCGGGACCTGGACCGCTATCATGAGGGTTTGGTCGATCCGCGCCGCGCCGGCGTGCAGGAGTCTTCGATGAGTTCGCGAGTTTTCCTCGGCGGTATTCTCGGCTTGCTCAGCGCGAGCGCAGTCGCGCAGGTCGATGCCGCCGCATTCGGCGATCTCGGCTGGCGCCTGATCGGCCCGTTCCGCGGCGGCCGCGTGCTGGCCGTCGCCGGCGTGCCGGAGCAGCCGCAGCACTTCTATTTCGGCGCGGTCAACGGCGGGGTCTGGGACACCCGCGATGCCGGACGCACATGGCAGCCGGTCTTCGATGCGCAACCGGTCGGCTCGATCGGCGCGTTGGCGGTCGCGCCGTCGGATCCGAACGTGCTCTATGTCGGCAGCGGCGAAGCCGACATGCGCTCGGACATCGCGCAGGGCGACGGCATGTACAAATCCAACGATGCCGGCAAGACCTGGTCGAAGATCGGTCTCGCCGACTCGCAGCAGATCGGCAAGGTGATCGTCGATCCGCGCGATGCGAACCGCGTGTTCGTCGCCGCGCTCGGCCATCCGTATGCGGCGAATGCGGAACGCGGTGTGTTCCGCTCGCGCGACGGCGGCGCGAGCTGGAAAAAAGTGCTGGGCCCCGATGACTCGACCGGCGCGATCGACCTCGCGTTCGAACCCGGCAACGCCAAGGTGATCTACGCGGCGCTGTGGCAGGCGCGGCGCACGCCGTGGAACGTGTATCCGCCGGCGAGCGGACCCGGTTCCGGTTTGTACAAATCCAGCGACGGCGGCGATAGCTGGCAGCCGCTGCGCGGCAACGGCTTCCCCGACGCGCACGTCGGCCGCATCGGCATCGATGTCGCGCGCAGCGATCCGCAGCGCGTCTACGCGATCGTCGATGGCGACGACGGCGGCCTGTACCGCTCCGACGATGCCGGCGCGCATTGGCGCAAGACCAGCGCCGATCCGCGCATCTGGCAGCGCGGCTGGTATTTCGGCCGGATCACGGTCGATCCGAAGAACGCCGATCGCATCTACGCGATGAACACGATCGTGCTGCGTTCCGACGATGGCGGCAAGACCTTCATCCCGCTCAAGGGCGACAACACCGGCGACGATTTCCACGAGCTGTGGATCGATCCGGCCGATCCGGACCGGCAGATCCTCGGCATCGACCAGGGCGCCATCGTGACCTTGAACGGCGGCACGACCTGGTCGAGCTGGCACAACCAGCCGACCGCGCAGCTCTACCACGTCAGTACCGATACACGCTTCCCGTACCGCGTATACGGAGCGCAGCAGGATTCCGGCGCGGTCGCGCTGCCGAGTCGCACCAATTCGCGCGACGGCATCACGATGCAGCAGTTCCATGAGGTCACCGCGGGCGGCGAGAGCGGCATGATCGCGCCCGACCCGCGCGATCCGGACGTCGTGTATGGCAACGCGGTCGAGAAACTCGATCTGCGCACCGGGCAGACGCGCGACGTCGATCCGACCTTGGCCGAACCGGACCTGTACCGGCGCACCTGGACGCTGCCGTTGGTGTTCAGTCCACGCGATCGACAAGCGCTGTATTTCGGCAACCAGAAGATCTGGCGCACCCGTGACGGCGGTGAGCACTGGGACGCGATCAGTCCAGACCTCACGCGCGAAAACCCGGGAGTGCCGGCGAATCTCGATGCGGGGACCGCGGCGAACCACGCGGGTGCGGATCTTCGCCGCGGCGTGGTCTATGCGATCGCACCGTCGCCGCTCGCCGACGGCCTGCTCTGGGCCGGCACCGACGATGGCCGGATCTGGCGCACGCACGACGCTGGCTCGCACTGGAACGAGGTCACGCCGGCCGCGCTGACCGCGTGGTCGAAAGTCGGCATCATCGAAGCCTCGCATTTCGACGCGGACACCGCGTACGCCGCAGTCGACCGGCATCGCCTCGACGATCGCAAGCCCTACATCTATCGCACGCGCGACGGTGGCAAGTCGTGGCAGTTGATAGTCAATGGCATCCGCGGCGGCGATTTCGTCAACGCGGTGCGCGAGGATCCGAAGCGGCGCAGCCTGCTCTATGCGGCGACCGAACTCGGCATGTATGTCTCGTTCGATGATGGTGAGCACTGGCAGCCGCTGCAGCAGAACCTGCCGCGCACCTCGGTGCGCGACATCGACGTGCACGGCGACGATCTGGTCATCGCGACGCACGGCCGCGGCTTCTGGATCATGGACGACGTCGCCGCG
>JBIODY010000056.1:0-9850 GCA_044445505.1 Lysobacterales bacterium | reverse complement strand
GCGGGCAGCAGCTTGACCAGGATCAGCTCACCGGCGCCTTCGAGCAGCACGCGACTGCCGTCGCCGGCACGGAAATCGACATGCAGCGAATCGCCGCTTTCGAGCGCGGATTCGTTTCCAGTTGCCCGCGCATTCGCGTGGCCGCTGAATGCATGCACGAACCATTCGACGCCGGCTTCCGGAAAGAGCAGCATCGGGCCGACCAGCGGTCGCGCGACGACTTCGGAACAGACCGCGTCGCGGCGCACCATCACGTTGAAGTCGCGGGTCGGACCGGCGAGCAGACGACACTGTACGCGCGCCTCGCCGGCGAAATGCGCGTGTTCAAAACGCCGGGTCAGGCGCAGCGGCGGGGCGCCTTCGATATCGAGTTCGAGCCCCGCGCCCTCGAGCAGCAGCAGGTCGCGGGCGACGCCGGGAAATTCCGAAAACGGGCCATCGCTCCCGATCTCGGCGATGCTGATGCGCCAGCGGAAATCCGCATCGTCGCCGTCGCGTGCGAGTTCGGTCGTCCAGCCGCCGCCGTTCTTCCAGCGCGTGCGCCGGTAATCGGCCGCACGCAGTGCGCGCAGAACGCTCATGCGAACGCGCCGCGCACGAGCAGGGTGATGGCGTAGCCGGCCATCGTCGCGAGAATGCCGGCGACGAGGCTCGGCCAGAAGCCGATGCCGAGACGCAGCGCGAGTGGCAGGACGACGAACAGCAACAGCGACGGCAGTACCAGCCAGAGAATGTCGGTGCTGAAGGTGGCGATGCGCGCGGTGTCGCGCGTGTCCTGCCACAGCCAGATCAGCGCGAGCAGCGAGGTCAGCGGCAGCGAAACCAGCACCGCACCGGCGAGCGTCGAACGCCGGCCGAGTTCCGAGGCGCCGGCGATCAGCAGTGCCGAGATCAGGGTTTTCAGCAGGAACTGGCTCATCGCGCCTCCGGGATCAGCCGTCGCTTCCCGGCGGATGATAGACGTAGACGAGTGTCGCGCCACCGAGAAAATCGATCGTGGTCGCCTGGCGCGCACCGAGGCGGCGTGCGACCTTTTCGGAGGCGCTGTTGCCGGCGCGGATCAGGCTGATCGCGCGCGGTGCGTGCAGGCTCGCGAACGCGAAGTCCAGCGCCGCGCGACCGGCCTCGGTCGCATAGCCGTGGCGGCGGTGCTCGGGGCGCAGCATCCAGCCGAGTTCGAGATCGGGCCAGCCCTCCGGATGATGCAGGCCGACGCGGCCGATGAACTCGCCGCTGTCCCGGTGCTCGAGGGCCCACATGCCGTAGCCGCGCAGGGCCCAGTGACCGAGCAGCATCGCCATCGAGCGCCACGCGTTCATGCGATCCAGCGGCTGGCCATCGCCGACGAAGCGCGTGCTGCCGGGGTCGGCGAGCATCGCGGCATACGCCTCGAAGTGGCGTTCGCCGAGCGCAGTCAGGCGCAGGCGTTCGGTTTCCAGTTGCGGGATGCCGATCATCGACGGATCAGGCGAGCAGCAGGCCGAGCGCGTGGGTCGATGCGCGCAGGCTTTCCTTCCAGGTGAAGCCGACGATGCGCTCGCCGCTTTGCGCGTCGAGGAAATCCTCTTCCTGCCCCGGTGCGAGCAGATGGCGGTAGTCGACGGTGATCTCGGTGCCGGCGGCGAGGTCGCGGCCTGCGAACACGAAACCGAGATGCCACAGCGCGCTCGGTACGAACGCATGATTGATGTAGCACTCGTCCGGCCACTCCGGAGTGACCGTGTGGCGGTCCTCGAACCAGCGCACGGTCGCCGGCAGCAGCGTTGCGGCGTCGGGCAGGGCGAGGATTTCGTCGAACGTGTAGACGCGCGGTATCGCGTCCGGCGCCGTGATCAGACGCCCACGCGCGACCGCCTCGTCGAGGAACAAGCCCTGTCCTGCGCCCGCGATAAGCGACGGGCCGATGTGGTAGCGGGGGAGGATCATGCGTGGGACCGCCGTTCGGCGGGCCGCGAGTCTAGCAGGTTGTCGCCAGTCCGCTGCAGCCGCACAGGCCCGATCGGCGGGCGTGCGGTGACGAATCGTCACGCGTTCAGGCGCACGCTGCGGTTCGCCTCAGTGCGCGGCGGCCGGGGGGCGGCCACCCTCATGCGCCGACGCGGCGTCCTGGTCCTTGCTTACGATCACGATCGCGTCCCGATTCGCATCGATCGTTTTCGCGCCGATGCCCTTGACCTTGGCGAGGTCGTCGATGCGGCGGAACGGACCGTTGGCGTTGCGGTAGGCGACGATCGCCTCGGCCTTGACCAGGCCGACGCCGCTCAGCGACTCGGCCAGCGCCTTCGCGTCGGCGTGATTGATGTCGACCTGTGCGTAGGCCGCCGCAGGCAGTGCGAACGAGATCAGGAACAGCAGCAGGAGGCGGTGGAGCGTATGCATCGGCAATCGATGTGGACAGTGCGGCGCGAATCGGCGCAGGGTGAGAGTCTACGGCCCGCATGCTCCCGCCGCGAGTGTCGCGGGTCACGCTCGCATGTAGGCGTCCTGCGCGGGCGCGCGTAGGAAATTTCCTACATTGCGGACCCGCAGCGACGGATATCCGATAAAATTCGCTGCTGGGCATGCGCTCCGTGGTGATCCGAGCCGCGCCTCAATTCCGATCGAACAGGTAATTCCATGGATTCGAAAGCACTCAGCGGTTTCGTCGGCGGGCTATGGGACGGCGAGATCGTTCCGCAGCTGACCGAGTACATCCGGATTCCGAACAAGTCGCCGATGTTCGACACCGAATGGGCGAAGCACGGCTACATGGATCAGGCCGTGGCGCTGATGGAGGCGTGGGCGAGAGCGCAGCCGATCCCGGGCATGCAACTCGAGGTCGTGCGCCTGGCCGAGCGCACCCCGCTGATCTTTATCGAGATCCCGGGCAGCGACGCCGCCAGTAGCGACACAGTGCTGCTGTATGGTCATCTGGACAAGCAGCCGGAGATGACCGGTTGGTCCGCGCATCTCGGTCCTTGGAAACCGGTGCTCGAAGGCGACAAGCTGTACGGCCGCGGCGGCGCCGACGACGGTTACGCGATCTTCGGCTCGCTGGCCGCGATCATGGCACTGCAGGCGCAGAAGATCCCGCACGCGCGCTGCGTGGTGATGATCGAGGCCTGCGAGGAATCGGGCAGCTACGACCTGCCGTACTACGTCGAGCACCTCGCCGCGCGGATCGGCAAGCCGTCGCTGATCGTGTGCCTGGATTCGGGTTGCGGCAACTACGACCAACTGTGGCTGACCACCTCGCTGCGCGGCCTGACCGGCGGCAATCTCACGGTCAAGGTGCTGGAAGAGGGCGTGCATTCAGGCGACGCGTCCGGCGTGGTCGCGTCGAGCTTTCGTATCCTGCGCCAGGTGCTGTCGCGTCTGGAAGACGAGACCAGCGGCCACATCCTGCCGCAGGAGCTGCACGTGGAGATCCCGGCGCAACGCGTCGCCCAGGCGAAGCGCACCGCACAGGTCCTCGGCGATGCGGTGTACTCGAAGTTCCCGCTGGTCTCCGGCATGCAGCCGATGAATGCGGACCTGACCGAGCTCGTGCTCAACCGCACCTGGCGTCCGGCGCTGTCGGTCACCGGCGTCGGCGGATTGCCGGCGCTGGATTCGGCCGGCAACGTGCTGCGCCCGTACACGGCGGTCAAACTTTCGCTGCGCGTGCCGCCGACGTTGAATGCGGCCAAGGGCGGCGAGTTCCTGAAACGCCTGCTCGAAAGCAATCCGCCGTATGGCGCCAAGGTCACGTTCGACCTGGAAAAGGCCGGTAGCGGCTGGGAAGCGCCTGCGCTGGCGCCATGGCTGGAGACATCCGTCGACGCCGCCTCGCGGCAGTTCTTCGGCGCGCCGGTCGCCTACAACGGCGAAGGCGGCTCGATTCCGTTCATGGGCATGCTTGGCGAGAAATTCCCGGGCGCGCAATTCCTGATCACCGGCGTGCTCGGCCCGCATTCGAATGCGCACGGCCCGAATGAGTTCCTGCATATCCCGACCGGCAAGCGCATGTCGATGTGCGTGGCCCAGGTCGTCGCCGACCACTACGTCGCAAGCGGCAAGGGACTGACCCAGGGTGTCGCGGCGAGCCACGCGCACACGATCAGGGGCGGCGACGGCTGCTGCGACTGAGCAGCCGGTTGCGCGACAGGCCGCCGGCAGGTTTGCGCAAGCGCCCGGCCGTGCCACGCGCCGGTCATCGTGGCGCCATGCGATGCCGGCGTGCGCGCTCCGGCGTGCACCAACGTGGACGGCGAGGAGGCTTTGCCGATGACCACCATCCGTTGCGCGCGCACCTACGACGCAGCCGCGATCGCCGAACTCTGCGGCCAGCTCGGCTACCCGGCGAACCGGCAGCAGGTCGTGACCCGCCTCGCTGCGATCGACGCGTCAGGCGCGGCCTGCGTGTTCGTCGCCGAGGATGCGCAGGGCCATCTGAGCGGCTGGCTGCACGTCGCGCAGAGCGCGCAGCTGACTGCCGATCCGGCGGCCGAAATCCTCGGCCTCGTCGTCGCCGAACGCGCGCGCGGCTTCGGCATCGGCGCCGATCTCGTGCGCGCCGCGGAAACGTGGGCGTGCCGTCGCGGCTGCGCGGAGTTGCGCGTGCGCAGCCGCGTCGAGCGTGAACGCGCGCACCGCTTCTACGAACGCGCAGGCTACACACGCGTCAAGACGCAGGCGGTGTTCGGCAAGCCGGTGGATTGAATTCGTATCGCTGCGCTGCGGGGGCGGTGGGCCTTGGCCCACCCTGTTCCGCCGAAGCGGTTGCTGCGCTCCGCCAGCGCCGATGCTCACTCGACCAGGCGCTTGCGCACCGCATAGCGCACCAACTCGGCGCTGTTGCGCACGCCGAGCTTGGCGAGCACGCGGCTGCGGTGGTTTTCCGCCGCCTTCGCACTGATGGTCAGCTTCGCGGCGATCTCCTTGATGGTCAGCCCGTCGACCACCAGGTGCAGCACCTCGCGCTCGCGCCCGGAAAGCGCGCCGTACGGATCTTCCGACGGCTGCGGCCGGTGCAGCTGGCCGGCCAGGATCTTCGTCGCGTACGGACCGAAGTACACGCCGCCGGCGGCGATCGCGCGGATCGCGTTCAGCAGCTCCGCGCTCGCCGCGTGCTTGACCAGATAGCCGGACGCTCCCGCACGCACCATCTGCACGACGTACTCGTCTTCCTCGTGCATGGTCAGCACCAGCACGCGCGTGCGCGGCAGCTCCGCGGTCAGCCGGCGCACGACTTCGACGCCGTTGAGGCGCGGCATCGAGATGTCGATCACCGCGATATCCGGCTGCAATGCATGCGCCTGCTCGATCGCGCTGATGCCGTCGCCGGCCTCCGCCACGACCAGGCAATCGCCGCTTGCGCGCAGCATCGCGACGAGGCATTCGCGCAGCACGGTATGGTCGTCGGCGACCAGCAGGCGGATCATCGCGGGCGCCCTTGCGCATCGGCCAGCGGGAATTCGACTGCGACCGCGAAGCCGGCGCCGACGGCGGAATCGATGCGCACGGATCCGCCGAACAGGCGCACGCGATCGCGCATGCCGCCGAGCCCGCCGCTGCTTCCCTCGCGTCCGGTCGCGAGTGCCGTATCGACGTCGCAGCCGCGTCCGTCGTCGCGCACGTGCAGGTGCGCTTGTCCGCCGCGGCATTCGAACCCGATGTCGACGCGCGTTGCGCAGGCGTGCCGGGCAATATTCGCCAGCGCCTCCTGTGCGATGCGGAACACCAGCGTGGCGCGATCCTTGTCGAGCTCGCGCTGCGGCGGTTCGAATTCGAGTCGCACGTCCGGGCCATGCGTTTCCGAGAACGTGCGCACAAGCCAGTGCAGCGCCGGTTCCAGGCCGAGGTCGTCGAGGATCTGCGGGCGCAGCAGGCGCGACATCGCGCGCGTGTCCTGCAGCGTGGTCGCAGCGATCGCCTGCGCGCGCTCGAGTCCGCTGCGCGCGGGCGCCGAATCGGCAGTCGCCGGCAACGCGGCCAGCGCACCCATGATCAGATGGATCATCGCGGTGAGGTTGTGGCCGACTCCGTCGTGGAGTTCGTGCGCGAGACGGCCACGCTCTTCTTCCTGCACGCGCCAGACCGAGCGCGCGAGTTCGCGGAAA
Organism: Lysobacterales bacterium; assembly: GCA_044445505.1. GTDB lineage: Bacteria > Pseudomonadota > Gammaproteobacteria > Xanthomonadales > Rhodanobacteraceae > Dokdonella_A. Next base: position 3,770 of record JBIODY010000056.1, on the reverse strand, counting down.
TACGTCTGGCCTTGCTCCAGGCGCGCGATCAGTTCGCGGTGTTCCTGCAGCAGCTCGGCGAGCTGGCGGCGCAGATCGGCCGGTTCGTGCGGCTCAGCGTGCATCGGCAATGGCCGCTTCGTCACGCAGCCGGCGAGTCAGGCGCTCCTGCAGGCGCGGGCGCGCATCCGGCGGCGCGTCCGCGAGCAGTTGCGCCTGCGCGCTTGCGGCGGCCGCATTCGCGGCGGCACTTTCCGGCGGGCTGCCGGCCAGCGCACGCGCACCGGCGCGGTGCAGGAATGTGGCGCCGGCATAGCGGCCGGCCCCTTTCAACAGCGGCAACGCTTCGCGGTAGCGTCGGGCCGCGCCGGCCAGGTCGTGGCTGCGCAGCGCGGTCGCGATCTCGAGTTCGAGCCACTCGAGGCGCACCGGCACCTCGCCAAGTTGGGTGTCATCGGTGTGGATCGCCTGCAGCTCCTTCGTTGCGGCTGCGGCGTTGCCGTCGGCCAGCGCGAGCCGGATGCGCTGCAGGCGGATTTCGAGCGCGACCTTGCCGCTGTGCGCCGCGGCGGCCGCGGTAGCTGCCGCATCGAGCTTGGCGCGTGCGGCGGGGCGGTCCCCGGACAGTTCCGCGCGGCGTGCGCCCGCGAGCAGGAAGATCGCGCGCTGGTCGTCGTTGATCTTGTCGTACGGAATTGCCGCGAGCGCGGCGTCGATGCCTGCGATATCGCCGAGCGCGCACGCGGTGCGCGCCTCGAGCAGGTTCGCTTCCGCCTGCGTGCGCAGATCCGAACGGCGTGCGGCGATCTGGCGCGCGCGTTCGGCGTGTTCCAGCGCGTCGGCATAGCGGCCTTCGGCGAGCGACAATTCGGCCAGGTCGACGTGGCCGGCGGACGCTTCTTCCGAAAGCTGGTGGTCTTCGGCGCTGCGCAGCGACACCTGCAGGCGTTCGCGCGCGTCGGCGAAATGGCCGCGCGCCGTATCCAGCAGGCCGATGCTCTGCTCGATGCGCAGCATGCCGTCGTTGTCGTCGAGTTTGCGGTACAGCGCCGAGGCCTGCTGCCAGTAGACCAGCGCATTGTCGAACTGGCCGAGCCGGAACGAGCTGAAGCCGACGTTGTTCAGGCTCTCGGCGACCAGGTTCGGCACCTCGAGCTGCTGGCGCAGGACCAGTGCCTGGCGGTACGCGGCGAGCGCCGCCGCGAAGTCGCTGCGCTCTTCGGCGATGACGCCGCGATCGTTGTACAGATCCGCGAGGCTGCCGCGGTCGCCGAGGTCCTCGAGGATGCCCTTGACCCGATCGAGCGTGCGTTCGGCCGCATCGCGCTGGCCGCTTTCGGCCTGCACGATGGCGAGGTTGCGCAACGATTTGCCGAGTCCGATCTTGTCACCGAGCATCTCGCGCATCGTCGCTGCGCGCGTGTATTGCTCGGTGGCCGCATCGAGTTGTCCGAGGCGCTCGTAGCCGATGCCCAGCGCATTGCGCGTTTCGGCTTCCGCGGCGGTATCGCGTGCACGCGTGTCGAGGACCAGCGCGCGGACCAGGTACTCGTCGATCGCCGGTTGCGCGTGGCCCTGCACGATCGCGTTGCGCCCGAGCAGGAACCAGGCGCGTGCGTCCTGGTCGTCCGCCTTGACGTATTGCCGCAGCAGCGCCAGTGCGGCAGCGCCGCCGCCGTTCGTTTCGAGTGTTTCGGCGTCGAGGATGGCCAGCGCTGGATCGTGCGGGAATGAGCGCACGGCCTTGTCGAGGACACTCGCGGCCTGTTCGCCGCGGCTGTCGGCAGACAGCGCGCGCGCATACAGTTCGCGGCCGAGCGGGCTGCCATCGCCACCGAACAGGCTGAGCGCGCGCACGTGGGTGGCTTGTGCCGACAGCTGCTGGCGTGCGGCTTCCTGCGCGTCGAGCAGGGTGCGTTCGACGAGCGCACTGCGCGGTTCGACGGACGCGAGCGCGGCGATGTCCGCGGCCGGCGCCTGCGCCGCCTTGCTCTCGAGGTCGAGCAGCGCACGCCCGAGCGCCGGCAGCGCGGACGCGGGCAGTGGCGGTGATGCCGCGGCATGCAGGCCGACCGATGCGAGCCAGGTGGCGCCGTTCGCCTGGTAGGCCGCGAACAGCGCCGCGACATCCTTGCCGCGCACGGTTGCCGCGGGCCGCGTGCCCGGCTTGCCGGGCTCGACCCAGTCCAGTTCCAGCACCAGGCCCTGCGCATCGCGGCGCAACTGGCCGCGCACCAGCCGGTTCGCACTGGCCGCGTTCGCGATGTCCGGCAGCCGGCGCAGCAGCGCGTCGCCCTGCATGTCCGGCGCGGTGCGTGCGCGCGCATCGACGATGCGCCGCCGCGGGATCGAGGCGACCGCCGGATCGGTGCGCAGCCAGGTGCGCAGATGCTCCTCGACCGCGCGCGCCGCAGCCGCCAGCTCCGCGTCGTCCGACGCGGCGGTGAACGGCAGCACGCCGATGCGCGGCGTCGGCGGCGCGGCAGGCACGGCGGCGACACGCGGCGCCGGCGGGTGCAGCCACAGCCAGGCGCCCGCGCCGGCCAGCGCGACCAGCGCCAACATCGCGAGCGACACCGCGCGGCGGTTCAATGGGGGACGTGGCACGCGCCGCGTATCGAGCGCGCGCAGCGCTTCCTTGGCCGACTCGAAGCGCTGCGCCGGATTGACCTTGAGCAGGCGCGCGCTGAACGCGTGCAGCCAGCCCGGCAGGTCGGTGCGCACCTGCGCGAGTGACGGCGGCGGGCGCAGGATGCGCTGCACGACCGCCTCGGCCGGGGTGCCGCCCGAGAACGGCAGCTCACCGGCGAGCATTTCGTAGAGGATCAGGCCGACCGCGTACAGGTCGCTGCGCGCATCGATGGTCGCGCCGCGTGCCTGCTCGGGCGAAAGGTATTCCGGCGTGCCGATGATCATGCCGGTCTGCGTCATGCCGGTCGCACCGAGGATGCGCGCGACACCGAAGTCGGTGATGTAGGCGTGGTCGCTTTCGTCCAGCAGCACGTTGGCCGGCTTGAGGTCGCGATGCACGACGCCGCGCTGGTGCGCGGCGCCGAGACCCTCAAGCAGCCCGCGCGTGATCGCGAGCGCCTGCTCGACCGGCAGGCGGCGCAGGCGGTCGCGGCGATGCTCGAGCGACTCGCCATGGATGTAGTCCATGCTGATGAACCAGCGTCCGTCGTGCTCGGCGATGTCGTGGATGCGCACGACATGCGGGCTGGACACCTGGCGTGCGAGCAACAGTTCCTGGCGGAAATCGCGGAACGCGTCCGGCCGCCGCGCCAGTTCGGGGCGCAGCAGCTTCAGCGCGACCTCGATGTCCAGCGACAGGTCGCGGGCGCGGTAGACCACGCCCATGCCGCCGATTCCGATCAGCGATTCGATGCGGAAGCGGCCGCCGAGCACGTCGCCGGTGTGCAGCTCGCTGGCCGCCAGATGGCCGGTCAGGGTGGCGGCTGCGTCGCGCGGCGGTCCACCGGCGGTCTCGACATTCATGCGCAGACGATAGCGCGGAAGTCCCGCGCCCGCACAATCGCTAGGCGCCGCTCGCGCGCAGCTCCTCCCAGAGCGGTGCGCCGGTCTCCACGTGGGCCAGTGCCTCGACCAGGCCGGCAATCCGGTCCTGCATGCGTGCCGCCTCGATCGCGGTCGCCGCATGCGTCGCGATGTTCTCGACCAATTCGAGGTCGAGCTCGGTCACCGGCGGTCCGGGACTGCGACTGTCCACATAGATCACTCCGGTCGAGCCACCCGGCATCCGCAGTGGTACGCAGACGAGGCCGCGGATGCCG
>JBIODY010000055.1:0-9857 GCA_044445505.1 Lysobacterales bacterium | reverse complement strand
GTTCGTCCTTGCACTGTCGTTCCGGCTTTGTCCTGACCCCTGACCCCTCGCTCCCATGTGCCTGCTGCTGATCGCAATCGATGCGACACCCCGATACCCGCTGCTGCTGCTCGGCAACCGCGACGAGTTCCATGCGCGAGCCAGCGCAGCGGCGCGGACGTGGAGCGAGGATGCACGCGTGGTCGGCGGTCGTGACCTGGTCGCCGGCGGTTCCTGGCTCGCCTTGCGCGAGGATGGCCGTTTCGCCGCGGTGACCAATCTGCGTACTGGTGTTCCGGCGACTGCGCCGCGTTCCCGCGGCAGGCTCGTTCGCGATTTCGTGCTCGGCGATGCTAAGCCGGCCGCGTTCCTCGATGCGCTGCGCAAGGATGCGGGCGACTACGGGCCGTTCAATCTGGTCGTCGGCGATCGCAGCGGCGTGTGCGTGCTCGGCAGCGCCGATGGCGAGGCGTCGGCATTGCACGCCGGCATCCACGTGATCAGCAATGGCGCGATCGGCGTGCACTGGCCGAAAACCGAACGCCTGCAGCAGCGCTTCGTCGCACTCATCGGCCGCAGCGCCGGTGGCATCGATGAAATGCGCCTGCTCGATCTGCTGATCGACGAAGCACAGCCGTCCGATGCGGCGCTGCCGGATACCGGTGTCGGCCTCGAGCTCGAACGCCGGCTCGCGCCGATCTTCATTCGCGGCGAGAAATACGGTACCCGCGCCGGGACGCTGGTCGCACGCCGTGCGGATGGAGCGCTGACCCTGCATGAGCGCCGGTTCGGTCCGGCTGCTGCAGCGTTGGGCGAGGCGCGTTGGCAGGCATCACCGCAGGGTGGCTTCACGGAAGTTCGAACGCATTGAGCGGTGCGGGTAAAGCGCCCCCTTCCGCCTTCGGCACCTTCCCCCGCTGCGCGGGGGAAGGGACAGCACGCAGCGACACCCTTTGCTTTTCCTTCCCCTGCGCAGCACGCAGCGATGCCCTTTGCTTTTCCTTCCCCTGCGCAGCGGGGGAAGGTGCCGAAGGCGGAAGGGGGCGCTCTTGATCTTGCTCCGGCCAGCACGCCGCCGTGCGCGAGTAACGGCTGAGGGGGCTTGCGCTACTTCTCCAGAATCCGCTGCACCGCCGCGCGCGCGGCGGCGAACGAGAAATGCTGCTCGACGTTCGCAAGGCCGCGCACCGACAACATGTTCCATAGCGTCTCGTCGCGATACAGGGCGACCACCGCGGCCGCGAACGCCGTCGCATCGTCGGCGACCAGGACATCCTCGCCCACGACCACGTGCATGCCCTCGACCGCGATCGGCGTCGCAACGACGGGGAGGCCGTAGCTCATCGCCATGTTGACCTTGCCCTTGACCCCGGCGCCGTAGCGCAGCGGCGCGACCGAAACCCGGCAGCCGTCCATGTACGGCGTGATGTCCTCGACGTAGCCGTGCACGACCACATGCGCGCCGGCGAGCGCGCGAATCGCATCCGGCACGTTGCTGCCGATCACGTGGAAGCGCACCTCGGGGAGTTGCGTGTGGATCAGCGGAAACGCCTCCGCGACGAACCAGCGCACCGCGTCGGTGTTCGGCGGATGCTGGAAACCGCCGACGAAAACCAGATCACGGCGCGCCGCGAACGGCGTGCGGCAGCCATGGACTTCGTGCACGTTCGACAGCACCTCGACCCGGGTGCCGGGCGCATCGCGTGCGAGCAGCTCCTGTTCGACCTGACTGACGACCAAGGTGACGTCGGCCTCGCGGATCAGTTTCAGCTCCTGCGCGCGCGTCGTTGCCGCGTGCCGCGCGAGGTCGCTCTTGCCGGTCAGTTCCGCGGCGCGCTGCTCGCGCAGATAGTGCAGGTCGACCGTGTCGAAGACGAGTTTCGCCTGCGGCGCGTACAGGCGCACCAGGCCGATGAAACTCGCGGCGACGTAGTGTCGCGACAGCACGACCAGGTCGAATTCGCGGCCGCGCTCGCGCAGGACTTTCACCGGATCCTGCGCATACGGCGCGTACAGCGCCTCGACGCCGAGTTGCTGCAATGCAGGCGTATAACGCTCGAGGAACAGGCGATTCTCGGGCATGAAGCTGACCTGACAGCCGAGATCGGCGAGCACGCGCATCAGGTTGACCATGCGCAGCGAACCGGAATCCTGATCCGGAGTCGGCGTGGTCGCATCGACGATCAGGATGCGCTTCGTTGCGCGGTGCGTGGCCGCGCGCGTGATCGGCGTGCCCGGTACCGGCTGCCGCGCGAGCGCGTCCTTCCACTTGTCGAGAAACTTCTCGCGATTGGTCACCTGATAGCGCTTGGTGCCGCTCGCGGTGTCGGTGCCCGAGGTGATGCCCTCGAAATGCACGACGGTCGCTGCGGGCTCGACGTAGACCTTGAGGCCGGCCTTGCGCACCGCGAATGCGAGATCGGTGTCCTCGTAGTAGGCCGGCATGTAGCGCGTGTCGAACGCGCCGAGCCGGACGAACAGGTCCCGCCGCAACAGGATCGCCGCGCCCGAGCAATAGTCGACTTCGCGGCGGAAGCCGTAGCGCGAATCGTCCGGATCCTCGAAACGCCCGTAGTTCCACGCCGAGCCGTCGTTGAACACGATGCCGCCGGCTTCCTGCAGGCGGCCGTCCGGATACACGAGTTTCGCGCCGACCAGGCCCGCCTTCGGTGCGTGCTCGATGCAGCGCACCAGTACTTCGAGCCAGCCCGCGGTGACCACGGTGTCGTTGTTGAGGAACAGCACGAAGTCGCCGCGCGCCACTGCCGCGCCGGCGTTGCAGGAACCGATGAAGCCGAGGTTCGCCGGGTTGCGCACCACGCGGACGCCGGCGATGACGGCGAGGCGCTGCGGTGTCGCGTCGGCGGAGCCGTCGTCGACGACGATGACCTCGAAAGCAATCGTCCCTGCACATTCGGCAATCGAGCGCAGGCAGGCGCCGGTGTAGGCGATCTTGTTGTAGACCGGAATCACGATCGAGACGCGCGGCGCATCGCTGGCCGGGATCGCGAACGGTGCAAAGTCCGCGCGCGGTTCGGGGTAGCGGGTGCGCGGCTTCGCCGGGCCGACGCCGTGCAGTTCCCGCGCGATGCGCGCGACCGTTGCGCCGAGACCGCGCTGGGCCAGACTGCCGCGCAGGCGACCGGCGAGCCTGCGCAATCGCAGCGTGCGGAACGCGAGGCCGGCGCGCCATTGCGCGATGCGCGCATTCGCATTGCGCAGCGGTGCGGTGATGCGCCACGAGGTGCTCGCGAGCATCTGCTGATGACGCGGCTTGATGTCGCGCAATTCGGTATCCAGCGCGATCGCCCAGCGCGTACGCTCCGCGAGTTCGCGATCGAGCGCGTGACCCCAGTCACCGCGCTTTTCGCTTTCCGCACGGGTCGCGCCGAGTTCGCTGCGCAACGCCTGCTCGCGCTCACGCAAATGACGCAGTGCGTCTGCGGCGACCGCGGCTTCCAGTGCTGCGCCATCAGGCGCGATCAGTGGATAACGCAACGCCGGGCGTTCGCCGAGTTGCATGATCGCGTGCCAGGCGCGCGCCATATCCGCCAGCGGCGCTTCATTGCGGGCCGCCAATACCGCGCGGACGCGCTGCAACGGTGCTCGGTCCTTCGCCAGCTCCGCGACGCGCGCGACGACGGCGCCCGCGTTCGCATTGATGAGGAAGCCGTCGACGCCATCCTCGATACGCTCGGCGAGTGCACCGACGCGTGTCGCGATCACCGCCACGCCGAGGCTGCGCAGTTCCGACAAGGTATAGCTGAAGGTCTCGGCGACGGTCGGTATCAGCAACGCCGCATCCGGACGGATCCCGTCGAGCAGGCGCGGCAGGTCGTCGCGGCGATAATCGAGCACGACATGCACGCCGGCTTCGCCGAACAGATCGTGCGCCTCGGCGCCGGCGCCGAGCAGGAACAGCTCCGCGTGTTCGCGCAGCGCAGGCAGCGCGGCGAGCAGCAACTCGGCACCCTTGCCGCGGCGGATCCGGCCCGGCACGACAAGGCGCAGGCGCGCGCGCTGCGGTGGCTGGACCCCGACCCGCGCAGCCGCGGGCCACGGCGCCATGCCGTGCGCGATCACGTGGTGAGGCAAGTCGTGCAGCTCCGGCGCGAGACGCAGATGGTTCGCCAGCGCCGAGCGGCTCGGTGCGATCAGGACCGCATTCGCGCCGCGGATCGCGGCGACGGTCGCATCGCGCAAGCGCTTCCAATGCCCGGCATCGCGGTTCGCGAATTCGCTCGTCGCGCCGGCGGCCGCAAGGTCCGCGGCGCGTTGCGCGTCATCGAAACGCAGCAAAGGATCGCCGAAGTCGCGATGCAGGCTCGGCCACAACGGGAAGTGGTCGTGCACGATGCAGCACGTCGGCAGGCCGCTGCCGAGCGCATCCAGGCTATGGCCGATCAGCGAGGAAACGACGATCGCGTCGACGCAATACGCGCGCACGATGCCGGCGAGCAGATCGCGATACGCGGCATCGCCGAATGCCGTGTCCGCGATGGGTCGCGGCAGCGGCCAGCGCCGCAACGGCGGGCCGGCCAGCGTGCCGTCGTTGAGCTCCAGCCATTCGCCGTGGCATCGACGCGCGAAGCTGCCGCGCGCGATCAGGACCAGATGATGGGCGTCGGCGTCGGCGCTGGCGAAATCACGCACCCAGCGCTCGGCGCCGCCGCCCCAGCCGTGCAGGATATGCAGCAGCACGGGTTTGGTGTCGAGGCCGGGGCGCGCCGGCGTGAGCAGGGATTGCGATTGCAATGCGGCCGCGATGCGTTCGCGCAGCGGATCGAGTGGTGAGGGCGGCGTCGGATCGCGTCGGTCGCCGGTCGATTCGCTGCGCGTCCCTCGTGCCGGGCCTGTTGAAGCGCCAGGAGAAGCGCCGGTTTCGCTTGCGTGTTGCGTCTCGACATGCAGGTGATCGAGCACGACGATGCGCAGGCCCGCTGCATCGATCGCGTCGCGTTCGCGCAGGTGTGCCGCGCCAAGCCGGGCGAGACGCTCGCCATGCCATGCCGAACACCCGGCCGGCGCCTCGGCGAAGGAATGCGGGTCGTCGCACAGGCGCCGATCCGAATAGGCGAAACACAACGCATCGAGCCGGAGCGCATCCGGTTCCACGCCTGACGGCAGCGACTGCCGCCAGGCGTTGGCGAGCGGCATCGCGCCGAGCACGTGCGGTGCATCGAGCGCATGCAGCAGGCGCTCGCAGGCCAGTTCGGGCAGGCGCAGATCGGCGCGCACGAGCACGAGGTGCTCTCCCGGGAAGCGCGTGGCGGCGGCGATCAGGACGTCGATCGGATCCGGCATCGGCATGTCGCCCGGGACGCGCTCGGCATCGGCCCATTCCGTGCTGGCCGTGCAGGCGCCGAACAGCGCCAGATGCGCCGCCGCAGGCAAGCGCGCACGCAATGCGGCCGACGTTGCCGGGGCCGGCGCTTGCGCGCCGTACAGGCACACCCGCACCGGCGCCACCGACGCGGCACGTGGGTCCCTCCGGTTGCCGTCGGACGGCTTGGCGGCGAGCGGAATGGCGTGCATCAAGGCTCCGGCGGTGGCACGAATTCATGCTGAAAAAGTCCGACCCGGACTTTTCGGCTCGCTCGGGTCCGGTACATGCCCGGACCCGGCTCCGCGGATCAATCACTTGCGTGTTCGATCCGCGCGATGCATCCGTGCATCGCGCTGGCAGCGCGTTTTTCAACACCCTGCCAGGGCGGCGATTATCGCCGATCCCGCTGCGTCGCGCGTCTCGCCAGGCGCGACGTCGCGCGGCTACACTGCGCGCTCCAGCCACTGCACCCATCGATCCCAAGGCACCGGAATCCGCGCTTGTCCTTACTCTCGAGTTCGCTCCGCCTGTTACGCGTCGCCTGGCGCGTGCTGCGCATTCCGTTCCTGATCGGTGCCGGTTTCGCGGTCGGCTTCCTGGTCCCGTACACGTTTCACCTCGATCGCGAGGTGCGCAGCCGTTTCGACGACCTGTCCTGGCAGATCCCGAGTCGGGTTTATGCGCGACCGCTGCAGCTGGCGCCCGGCATGCCGCTGAGTGCGCAGGCGTTGAGCCTCGAACTCGACGCGGCACGCTATGTCGAGGATGCGCAGGCGCGCACGCCGGGCACCTGGCACCGCGATGGTGCGCGCTTCACGGTTTCTCGCCGCGCGTTCATCTATCTGGACGGCCGCGAGCGCGAGAAGCGCATCGCGCTGAGCATCGCGGACGGCAAGGTCGGCGAACTTCGCGATGCGGATTCCGGCACCGCACTGACCAAGGTGCGCCTCGAGCCGGCGCGCATCGCGACCTTGTATGGCGCGTTGCAGGAGGATCGCCGTTACGTGACGCTCGGCGAGATTCCGCCGCTGCTGCTCAGCGGCTTGCAGGCGGTCGAGGATCGCGATTTCAAGCATCATCATGGCATCAACATCAGCGCGATCGCGCGCGCAGCGTGGGCAAACCTGGTCGCCGGGCATGTCGTGCAGGGCGGCTCGACACTGACCCAGCAACTGGTCAAGAACCTGTTTCTCGATCGCGGCCAGACCCTGTCGCGCAAGTTCAACGAGGCGCTGTTGTCGCTGCTGATCGAGGCGCGCTACGACAAGAAGCGCATCCTCGAGGCGTATGTCAACGAGGTATTCCTCGGTCAGCAGGGCGGGCAGGCCGTGCACGGTTTCGCCGCGGCGGCGGAGTTCTATTTCGGCCGCGACCTGCGCGGTCTCGGCGCCGCCGACATCGCGCTGCTGGTCGGCATGGTGCAGGGACCGAGCCTGTACGACCCGCGCCGCAATGCCGATGGCGCGCTGGCAAGGCGCAATATCGTGCTCGGCGTGTTCCGCGATACCGGCCTCATCGACGCCGTCACCTGCGCGAGTGCTAGCAGGCAGCCGATCGGCACCGCGGCGAACGCGGCGCTGCCGCGCGATCGCTATCCGGCGTTTCTCGATCTGGTGCGTCGCCAGCTCAAGCAGGATTATCCGGACACCGAACTCAACAGCGCGGGTCTGGCGATCCACACCACGCTGGCGCCGTCGGCGCAGGCGCTGTCCGAGGATGCGATCGACAAGGCGCTGGCTGCGCTCGGCAAACGCGGCAACGAGGTCGAGGCGGCGCTGGTCGTGACCGGCGCGCACGATGGCGAGGTGCAGGCGATGGTCGGCAGCCGCGAGGTCGACGCGCCCGGTTTCAATCGCGCGCTCGACGCGCTGCGCCCGATCGGCTCGCTGGTGAAGCCGTTCGTCAATCTGGTCGCGCTGGCGCAGCCGCAGCGCTATTCGCTGGCGACGTTGCTCGATGACAGCGTCGTGGATCTGCCGCAGCCGGGCGGCGGACGCTGGCGACCGGAGAACGATGATCGCCAGACCCACGGCCAGGTGCTGCTGATCGATGCGCTGGTGCACAGCTGGAACCTGGCGACGATCCATCTGGGCCAGCGCATCGGTGTGGATCGCGTGCGCGGGTTCCTAGAATCGTTCGGCCTCGGCCGCGAGATCAATCCGAATCCGTCGATGCTGCTCGGTGCGATCGACCTCAGCCCGTTCGATGTCGCGCGGTTGTATCAGTATCTCGCCGCCGACGGCCATGCGCTGCCGTTGCGCAGCCTGCGTGGCGTACTCGATGCGAAGGGCAGGCCGCTGTCGCGCTATGCGGTGAAATCCGGTAGCGGCGACTACACGACCGCGACGCGCCTGGTCACGACTGCGATGCAGCAGGTCGCGATCGACGGCACCGCGCATGCGATCGGCGAGGCAGGGCTGGGCGCGCTGCATGCGGCCGGCAAGACCGGTACCAGCGACACCCAGCGCGATTCGTGGTTCGCGGGCTTCACCGGCGATACCCTGGCCGTCGTCTGGGTCGGGCGCGACGACAACAAGCCGACCGGCCTGTTCGGCGCGACCGGCGGGCTCAAGGTCTGGATCGAATTGATGAAGCACCTGCCGACCACAGCGCTGCATGTGCCGCAGGACGGCATCGAACGCGCATGGGTGAATCCGCAATCGGGCAAGCATACCGATCCGGCCTGCAGCGGCGCGCGCGAATTGCCGTTCGCGACCGGTTACGTGCCGACCGACGAGGAGCCGTGTCCGCTCGATCGGCTGCGCCAGTTCTTCGGCGGCAACGGCGGTGGTTGACCGGATGCCGAAAACGGGCGGTCCTGCCTGCTCGCCGCATCCTGCGGCTCGCCCCTCGCGCCCGCTACGCTGCTCGCGCCCGCTCCCGGCGGGCGCTGTCAGCTCAGTGAGCCCGGTACATGCATGGACTCGCTTCCGTTGAATCAATCGCTTGCGCGATCGATTCGCGTGCGATCCGTCATGGATCGTGCTCACAAGGGGAGCGGCATGCGAAAATCCGCAGTCCGATCCGCTGCGGCGCGATCACCTCCCTTCGTTTCCATTGGGCAGACATGAACCATCCGACGCGTTTTTCCCTCCTGGCCGCGCTTGCGCTCGGCGCCTGTGCGCAGCCCGGTCCGCCGCAAGCGGAAAACAAGCCTGCGGCGCACGAACCCGCGGCCGCGCTGCGCGCAATCCGTGCCGCCGGAGCCGGTCTCGACTCCGCGGTGCAGGTGCACCCTCTGCGCGACCCGTCGATCGACGGCTTCCTGAAGCAGGCGCACGATGCGGAAGCGGTGAACGATTTCAGCGCCGCGATCGCGGCCGCGGACCGTGCATTGAAGCTCGCGCCGGACGCGCCGGACATCCTGCAATACCTCGCCGAGTTGGACATCGCGCGCGGCGAGTGGCTGCCCGCCGAACAATTGGCGATCAGGAGTTTCAGCCTTGGCCCGAAAATCGGCAGCCTGTGTGCGCGCAACTGGCAGACCGTGGTCGAGGCGCGCATCGCGCTGAACGATCCGGCGACGACCGCGCAGGCCGAGAAGCGCGTCAAGGATTGCCGCGTGCCGCCGCGGCTGCGCATGTGAGGCACGCGAAGAGCGCCCCCTTCCGCGCTTCGCGCACCTCTCCCCGCTGCGCAGGGGAAGGAACCGCTTCGCGACCGCAATGACCAGCGCCGCCGACCTGCTCGGTCCCGACGGCCCGTTCGCGCGCGAGGTGCCCGGCTTCGCGCCGCGCAGCGTGCAGCAAAGCATGGCCGGCGCGGTCGAGGAAGCGATCGCGGACCGGCAGATGCTGATCGCCGAGGCCGGCACCGGCACCGGCAAGACCTTCGCGTACCTGGTGCCTGCGTTGCTGTCGGGCAAGCGCGTGATCGTCTCGACCGGCACCAAGACGCTGCAGGATCAATTGTTCCATCGCGACTTGCCGCAGGTGCGCAGCGTGCTCGGCGCGCGCGTGTCGGCGGCGCTGCTGAAGGGACGTGCGAATTACCTGTGCCTGCACCGGCTGGAGGGGGCGCATCAGGAAGGCCGGTTCGCGAGCCGCGAACAGGCCGCGCAACTGCAGGCGATCCGTGCCTGGGCGAAGCGCACACAGGGCGGCGACCGCGCCGAGCTTGCCGAGATTGCCGAGGACTCCCCGCTGTGGGCGCGCGTGACCTCGACCACCGAGAACTGTCTCGGCGCCGATTGCCCGATGTTCGCCGACTGCTTCGTGGTCAAGGCGCGCCGCGCAGCGCAGGAGGCGGATCTGGTCATCGTCAATCATCACCTGCTGTTCGCCGACCTCGCGATCAAGCAGGAGGGTTTCGGCGAGATCCTGCCCGGCGCGCATGCGTTCATCCTCGACGAGGCGCATCAGATTCCGGAACTCGCCGGCCAGTTCTTCTCGGTCACCCTGTCGGCACGCCAACTGACCGAACTCGCCGGCGATGCGCTGGCCGAATGCGCGAATGTCAGCGGCGCGCTCGCCGCGCTGCAACCGGTCATCGAGCCGCTGCAAGGCGCGGTCAAGCGCGTGCGTCTCGCGCTCGATCGCCTTCCGGCCAAGGG
>JBIODY010000054.1:0-9869 GCA_044445505.1 Lysobacterales bacterium | reverse complement strand
TCCACCGGAATTCCAGCCTTGACCGTGGTCGGGCTGATCTGCCACGACCATTGGCGTCCGATCGCATTGACGATCTGCGCGTTCTGCGATGCGACGCGCTGGTTGGCGATCGGGTACGGTCGCAACGTGGCCCAGGCGACGCCGACGCCCGCCACGACCAGGGTCAGCAGCCACCATCGTCGGAGTGAACTCGTTTTTCCCGGCCCCGGCTCCGGAGCAGGCGTCCTGCCGGACTGGGCAATCACCCAGACGAACGCCAGCGCAACCAACCCCATCCCTGTCAGCGTGATGATCCAGACTTCGTTCTGCATGTTCATGGTCCCGCTCCATAACATGTATTAGCGATACATGATATTGAAACGGTCAAAACCGGCTGTCAATAGCCTCGCGGGCTTGCCGGCCGGATGGAGGCGGCAGACTGGCGAGCTCGCCCGGAACGACAGGTCGATTCGCGACAGGCACCGTCGCCACTGCTTGCAGGTGTGCGGTCTTCAAACGCGCAGCGATCGTGAAAGCGACCTTTCGCAGCGCTACAGCAGCACCGGCCGATCGGGCAATTCGTCGCGATTGCGCCCGCCGTTCGCGGGGAAGTGGCGGATCAGCAGTTCACCGACCGCCTCGACGCCGGCGATCGCGCCGGTTGCGTATTCGCCGCGCGCGAAGTGCTGTTGCATGCGCGTGCAGATCGGCAGCCATTCGGCCTCCTCGATCTTCGCGGCGACACCGCGGTCGGCGACGATCTCGATCGCGTGATCGGCGAGCAGCAGGTAAACCAGTACGCCGGTGTTGTGTTCGGTATTCCACACACGCAGGCGCGCGAATACTTCATGTGCGCGCGCGCGCGCGGAACGCGCTCGCACGACTTCGGCCAGCGGCAGGCTGCCTTCGACCGCGAACACGATCTCGCCGAAGTGGCGATGTTCGCTGGCCGCGATCGCATGCTGGATCGCATCCAGCGCCTCCGGCGGGAAATGCCGCTTCGCCGAGGACAGATCGAACAGATGACGGAGTGCGCGCATGCTCACCAGCTCCCCGAGGCGCCGCCGCCGGAGAATCCACCGCCGCCGCCGCTGAATCCGCCGCCACCGAAGCCGCCGCCACCGCCGCCCCAACCGCCGCCGCCGAAACCACCGAAGCCGCCGCGATTGGCGAATCCACCGCCGCCGCCGAGCAGGCCGAAAAGCAGACCGAGTACGCCAGCGCCGAGACCGAGCGGCAGCAAGCTGCTGAGCAGCCATGCGACGCCGCCGGCGCCAAGGCCGACCAGCGGCGCACGCACGCCGGCCGGCGCGCTGCCGAACAGGCCGCGCAGGAACATCGCCGCGAACCAGGCCGCGAACAGCGCGGGCGCGATGCCGCCGCCTCCGCCGTGACCGCCGCGGTCGTCCGCAAGCGGCGCCGGCAACGGCTCGCCTTCGATCAGTCTGGCCAGCACCCCGGTCGCGTCGTGGATGCCGCCGTAGTAGTCGTCGGCGCGGAACCGCGGCGTGATGTACTCGCGGATGATGCGCGCCGCAGCGGCATCCGGAATCGCGCCCTCGAGGCCGCGGCCCACCTCGATGCGCACGCGATGATCGTTCCTGGCGACGATCAGGATCACGCCATCATCGGCGCCCTTGCGGCCGAGTTTCCACGCATCGGCGACACGGATGCCGTATTGCGCGATGTCTTCCGGCTGTGTGGTCGGCACCATCAGCACGCCGACCTGCGAGCCCTTGGATTTCTCCAGCGCGGTCAGTTCGCCTTCGAGCGTCTGCTTCTGCGCCGCGTCGAGCGTGCCGGTGAGATCGGTGACGTGCGCGGTCAGCGCCGGAATCGGCAGCGGATCGCCTTCGGCGGCGCTTGCCGCGACGGCAAAGCCGGCGCAAGCGAGCAACGCGAGGAAGTGCAAGGTCGGCTTCATGCGACGAGCCATGTTGTCTTCGTCGGAGCGGCTTCAGCCGCGATGCTTTTCGTTGCGCGGTGAACACCATCCCCACTCAACCCTCTCCCCGAAGGGGAGGGCTTGAAAGGCATCGCGGCTGAAGCCGCTCTCACGAAAACCAGGTCCTTGGGCTAGTGCGCCGGCTGCGGTTGCTGCGGCGGCTGCGCGGGTGGCGGCGCCGGCTTGCTGAAGTCGACCGTCGGTGCGGTCGATATCTGCTTCTCGTTGTCGACCGAGAAGTTCGCCTTCGCCTTGTAGCCGAACATCATCGCGGTCAGGTTCTGCGGAAAGCTGCGCACGAACGTGTTGTAGTCCTGCACCGCTTGGATATAGCGGTTGCGCGCGACCGTGACCCGGTTCTCGGTACCTTCGAGTTGCGCCTGCAGGTTCTGGAACAACCCGTCGGCCTTCAGGTTCGGATAGTTCTCGGATACCGCCATCAGCCGCGACAGCGCGCTGGACAGCTCGCCCTGCGCCTGCTGGAACTGCTTCATCTTGGTCTCGTCGGAAAGGTCGTCGGTCGTCAGGTTGATCTGCCCTACCCTGGCGCGCGCTTCGGTCACCTTGGTGAACACCTCTTCCTCATGCGCCGCATAGCCCTTGACCGTGTTGACCAGATTCGGGACCAGGTCCGCGCGGCGCTGGTACTGGTTGACGACCTCGGACCAGGCCGCCTTGACGCCTTCGTCCTTGGACTGGATCGAGTTGTAGCCGCAACCGCTGACCAGGGCAACGAGCAGCAGCAGGGACAGCCATCGGATCGCGCGCATGGTTCCTCCGTTCACAGCACCGGGATGCCGGCATGTTCGCCGGGCGCGCTACTGTGGCGTGGCTGCCCGCGTCGCGCAAGTCGCAGTGCGATCCGTGATCGCTGCAACCCGTCAGGACGACGCCTTGGTGGTGTCGCGCTCGCGGTGCTGGCGGCTCCGCCGCCTGGCGAGCTGGTTCAGCGCCTCGACCGCCGCCGAGAACGCCATGGCGAAATACAGATAACCACGACCGACATGCACACCGATGCCATCGCAGAGCAGCACCACGCCGACCAGGATGATGAACGCGAGCGCGAGCATCTTGATGGTCGGGTTGCGGTCGATGAATTCGCCGATCGGGTCGGCGACGAAGATCATCACCAGCACGGCAAGGATGATCGCGGCGACCATCACCGACAGCATGTTGACCATGCCGACGGCGGTGATCACCGAGTCGAGCGAGAACACGATGTCGATCAGCGCGATCTGGGCGATGACCAGCGCGAATGTCGCCGAGGCACGGCTGTCCGGCCGGCCCTGCGGCGGCTCGCCGAGCGCGTCGAGGATCTCCATCACGCCCTTGACGACGAGGAAGATGCCGCCGCCGATCAGGACCAGGTCGCGCACCGAGATGATCTGGCCGAACAGGCGGAACAGGCCGGCGGTGCGGTCGTCCATGCGCGCCAGGTGAGCGAGCGAGAGCAGCAGCAGGATGCGCGTGACGCAGGCGAACGCGAGGCCGATGCGGCGCGCGCTCGAACGACGCGCATGCGGCAGCCGGCTCACCGCGATCGATATGAACACGAGGTTGTCGACGCCGAGCACGATCTCGAGCGTGGACAGGGTCAGCAGTGCGATCCATGCCTGCGGGTCGGTGAGAAGTTCCAAACGCGGGCAACTCCATAAGGATGCGGGACGATGTCGGCGACGCTCACGGTTGCCGTGGGAGCGGCTTCAGCCGCGGTGCTTTCAAAGCCCTTCCCTTCAAGGGTGGGTTGGGGGGGGATGGTGTTCACAGCACCCCACACAGGCATCGCGGCTGGAGTCGCTCCCACAGATGCCGCCAGGGGAAAGCTGCTCTACAGCTGCTGCCAGAGTATCAAACCCCAACATAGCGCGACGTTGAACATCAGCAACAGCACCGCGGCGGAACCCATGTCCTTGGCGCGTCCGGCCAGTTCGTCGAACTCCGGACTGACCTTGTCGACGACCGCCTCCACCGCGGAATTGAGCAGTTCGGCGGACAGCACGAGCAGCAGGCTGCCGCACAACAACTCCTTCTCGATTGCGCCGTTGCCGAGCCAGAGCCCGAGCGGGAACAGCACGATGCACAACCAGCTTTCGAGACGGAACGACGCCTCGTGCCGCCATGCCGCGCGCAGGCCCTTGATCGACCAGTTCAGCGCGCGCCAGATCTGGCGCGGCCCGCGCGGTTCGGTGCTCGGCATCGTTTGGGTTCCCCGCCCGTCGCGCGGATCAGGCCGCGACGCATGCGACGGCTTCGCCGCGCCGTGCGATGTCGAATTCGCGCGCCTGCGGCGTGATCGGGCGGTCCGGCTCGGCAAACTCGAAGATCGGCATGGCGCGCAAGGGGGTGAAAACGGGCGCGTTATGATGCCACAAAGCCGGCGCATGCCCGCCGCTCCCACCCGGATGCTGCCTCGAACCCTGGAGCGCGAATGGATCGCCGCCTGCTTTGCTGGACTGCCCTGATCGCCGCCGCGGCGACGCTGCTCGGCCTGGGTTTCCTCGATCGCCCGATCGCCGAATGGGTGCATGCGAGCGGCTTCGAGCAGGCCGCGTTCTTCTCGCTCGGCCTGGCCACGCTCGACATCGGCTCCGGCCTGCGCTTCTGGATCTGGCTCGCCGGCTTCGCGCTGCTGTTCATCGGCGTCATCGGCGTGGCGCTGGTGCGGCACGCGCGCTGGTCGCGCGTCTGCGTGATCGCCGCGATCGTGCAGCTCGCCTGCGTCGCTACAATGATCGTGATGAAGGACGGGTTCGGGCGGCTGCGTCCGCAGCAACTGCTCGAATCCGGCGACTGGTCGCATATGTGGTTCGCCGGTGGCGCTTCGTTTCCCTCCGGACATTCAGCGTTCTATTTCGGGCTGTGCCTGCCGTTCGCGGCCGCCTGCCCGATCCGCTGGCTGCGCGTAGTCCTCTTCGCCATTCCGGTGTACGTCGTGCTCGCGCGCATCGATCTGGCCAGGCATTTCCTGTCGGATGTTTCCGCGTCCGCGCTGATGGCGGCTTTGTATGCGCTGCTGGTCGCGAGGCTTGCACGACGCTGGCTTCCGGTCGCGATGCAAGCGCCGCTCGCCTCCGCGCTTTAGCCCTCCCCTTCTAGGGGGTTGGGTGGAGATGGCGTTCTCCGAGCGCTCCGTCGCATGTGCGTTCGCACACGCATCATCACCCGGCTTGCGCTACCCTCCGCCGGTTAATTCCCATTCTCCGCACCGGATTCCATGATGAACACGCTGCCCGCGCGCCCCAGCCAGACCCGTTCGTTCTCGACGATCTTCCTGATCGAACTGTGGGAGCGCTTCGGCTACTACGGCATGGCCGCGCTGCTCGTGCTGTTCATGGTCGAGAAGATCAAATTCGGTGACACGCAGGCGAACCTGGTCTGGGGCGCGTTCACCGCGCTGGTGTATGCGGCGCCGGCGATCGGCGGCTGGATCGGCGACAAGGTTCTCGGCACGCGGCGCACGATGCCGATCGGTGCGGCGATCCTCGCGATCGGCTATCTGATGCTGGCGATACCGAGCGACAGCCTGTACCTGCTGTACTGTTCGATGGGTGTGATCGTGGTCGGCAACGGCCTGTTCAAGGCGAATGCGGCGAACATGGTGCGGCGTATCTACGAGGGCGACGACGCCAAGATCGACAGCGCATTCACGCTCTACTACATGGCGGTCAACGTCGGTTCGACCGTGTCGATGCTGCTGACGCCGTGGATCAAGGACCACTTCGGCTGGCACGCCGCGTTCGCGGTGTGCTGCGCAGGCCTGCTCCTCGGCCTGATCAACTACGTGTTCATGATGCGCACGCTCAAGGGCATCGGCTCCCTGCCTGACGAGCAGCCGGTGCGCTGGGATCGCCTCGTTATGGTCCTGTTCGCCGGCTTCATCGCGCTGTTCGCGGTCGCGTTCGTGATCCAGCACCGCGACATCGCGCGGGCCTGCGTGTACATCGCCGGTGCGCTGATCCTCGGCATCTTCGGCTACATGATCTCGAAAGGCGCGCGCTCCGAACGCGCCGGCCTCGTCGCCGCGTTGATCCTGATTGCCGAGACCCTGCTGTTCTTCATCTTCTACCAGCAGATGTCGACCTCGCTGACCCTGTTCGCGCTGCGCAACGTCGATCTCGACCAGCACCTGTTCGGCGCAACCCTTTTCACCTGGTCGCCGGGCCAGTACCAGGCGCTGAATCCGATCTGGATCATGCTGCTCTCGCCGATCCTCGCCTGGGCCTACACCCATTTCGGCAGGACCGGCCGCGACCTGCCGATCGCCGGCAAGTTCGCGCTCGGCTTCGTCGTGGTCGCGATCGGTTTCTTCATCTTCGGCATCAGCGGCGGCAGCGCGGTCGATGGCAAGATTTCCTCGTGGTACATGATCTGGGGCTACGGCTTCTACTCGCTGGGCGAACTGCTGGTCAGCGGCCTCGGCCTGGCGATGATCGCGCGCTACGTGCCGGTGCGCATGGGCGGCTTCATGATGGGCGCGTATTTCGTCGCGACCGGCATCTCGCAGTACCTCGGCAGCGTGGTCGCGAACTACGCGAGCATCCCGGAAAACCTCACGAATCCGCTCGAAAGCCTCGCGATCTACACCCGGTTGTTCAACAACCTCGGTTTCCTCGCGGTCGGCGGCACCGTGCTCGCGATCGTGCTGCTGCCGTTGATGAAGAAGCTGTCCGCGTCGCACAGCGCGCGCGACAGGGTCGCCGCGAACGGCGCGGTCGGCGGCCTGCGCACGGTTACGGCCGAGGAGTGAGACGCGCGCGATGCCTCGGTGGGAGCGGCTTCTGTGGGAGCGGCTTCAGCGGCGATGCCGCAGGGTCTAAAAAGCAAAAGATCGCGGCCGAAGCCGCTCCCGCAAGAGCGCCGCCGCTCGCCATCCATCGCGGCACACGCCTCACGTAAAGCCGTGCAAAGGCGCGCAAGCGTCTGAAAAGAACCCGGTCCCTGCAGATCGCGGGCGCTATGCTTGGTGCATGAGCCGCAGCCGGATCCTGCTCACCGACGACGACGTGGAACTCGCGCAACTGCTGCGCGATTTTCTCGTGCGCGAGGGTTTCGACGTCGCGCT
This sequence comes from Lysobacterales bacterium, assembly GCA_044445505.1. GTDB lineage: Bacteria > Pseudomonadota > Gammaproteobacteria > Xanthomonadales > Rhodanobacteraceae > Dokdonella_A. The sequence goes on along the minus strand of JBIODY010000054.1, from coordinate 2,883 downwards.
TGCGCATAGCGCCGACGAAGCGCTGGCCGCCGCGCGCGCGGAAACGTTCGATGCGCTGGTGCTCGACGTGATGATGCCGGGCCGCTCCGGTCTCGACGCGCTGCGCGAACTGCGCCGCGAGTCCGCGCTGCCGGTGCTGATGCTGACCGCACTCGGCGAGGACATCGATCGCATACTCGGCCTCGAACTCGGCGCCGACGACTACATCCCGAAACCCTGCAATCCGCGTGAGCTCGCGGCACGCCTGCGCGCGGTGCTGCGGCGCGCACGCGGCGAAGGCAGCGAGACGCTGACCGATTTGCGCAACGGCCCGATCTGGTTGCGCGCCGCCTCGCGCAGCGTCAGTGTCGATGGTCGCCCGGTCACCCTGACCGCCACCGAGTTCGACCTGCTCGTGCTGCTGCTGCGCGAAGCCGGACGCGTCGTGAGCAAGGAACGCATCTCGCAGAGCGTGCTCGGCCGCGCGCTGGGCCCATTCGACCGCTCGATCGACGTGCATGTGTCGAACCTGCGCCGCAAGCTCGGCGACGCCGCCGACGGCACCTCGCCGATCACCACGATCCATCGCAGCGGCTATCTGTTGCGTCAGCTTGGCGACCCGGCATGACCGCGTGTTGACGAACCATCTCCACCCGAGCCTCTCCTGGAACGGGAGGGCCTCGGAATGATGCGCAGGCTGTTCTGGCGCATCTTCGCCGCGATCTGGGTCGCGACGGTGGTCGTGCTGCTCGCATTCGCCTGGATCACGACCAGCAGTTTCGAGACCGAGAAGATTCCGGGTCTCGACATCACACGCCTGCAGGCGGCGATGGACGACTTGCTCGGACGCACCTCACACGCGTTGCGCCACGACGGCGAGGACGCCACGCGCACCTGGCTGCAGCACGCGGCGGGGTTCGGCCCGATCGGCGTCTACGTGTTCAGCGTCGACGGCCGGGAACTGCTGGACCGGGCGGCCTCCGCCAGGGTACGCACGGCCGCGACGGCCGCGCTCGCCGAGCCACCGCAGGCGGATACTCCGAACGGCGCGACCGTCGGTTCGGAACGCTTGCGCGCGCGCGCGATCCGCACCCGCGACGGCCGCATCTACGCCGAAGTCGCGGCGCTCGAAGGCAGCTATTTCTCGCGCCTGCTGTCGCGGCGGCCGCGCGCGTTCTGGACCAACATCGGGGTCGCAATCGCGGTCAGCGCGCTGTTCGCGGCGTTGCTCGCCTGGTACGTCGCCGCGCCGCTGACGCGCATTCGGGCCAGCACGCGGCGTTTCGCCGAAGGCGATCTCGATGCGCGGGTCGGGCGTTTGCGCTTCGGCCGCAGCGCCGAGGTCACCGCGCTCGCCGCCGAGTTCGACGGCATGGCGATGCGCATCAAGGCGCTGGTCGAGAGTCACCGCCGGCTGGTGCGCGATGTCTCGCATGAACTGCGCTCACCGCTCGCCCGCCAACGCGTCGCGCTGGAACTTGCGCGCGGCGGCGATGCGGCGCAGGTCAACGCGTCGCTGGATCGGATCGAATGCGAATCGGACCGGCTCGAATCGATGCTGGCGCAGGCGTTGGAGCTGTCGCGTCTCGAGACCGCAACCGGCACGGCGCAGGACAATATCGCGCTCGATGCGCTGCTCGAGGACGTGATCACGAATGCCGACTACGAAGGCGCTCCGCGCAGCCGCAAGGTCGTGCTCGCCGAATGCGAACGCCTGGTGCTGACCGGCTCGCACGCGGCGCTGTACAGCGCGTTCGAGAACGTGATCCGCAATGCGCTCGCCTACACCGCCGACGGCAGCACGGTCAGCGTGCGCCTGGCGCGCGCCGGCGACGATGCCCAGGTCAGCGTGCGCGATCATGGGCCGGGCGTCCCGGAAGCGGATCTGGCGCGCATCTTCGAGCCGTTCTACCGCGTCGACGGCGCGCGTGGCCGTGCCGGAGGCGGCACCGGCCTCGGCCTCGCGATCGCGAAGCGAGCGATCGAGCGCCACGGCGGGCGCATCGTCGCGCGCAATGCCGAAGACGGTGGCCTGATGGTCGAGATCAGGCTGCCGCTCGAGCACGCCGGCTGAGCCGCGCGGCAGCGCTGGGCCGCCGCCGCGGGTCGATATTGCGTCGAATCGACACGCCGGCTCGCACTGGCGCCAATCGAAACCGTTGGCAAGATGCGATCGCCCCTGGCGGCCTATTCGCAGGTCCCCAGATCGCATTGCGCGGCGCCGCCGGCTGGCCGGTCGAAGCCGCGCTGGTCGGTCGGCAGCGGCTGGCCGCCGCGCCCGCGCAAACTGTCCGCGATGTCGATCGCCGCTGCTTCGCCAATCCGGGCGGCGGGGGCAGCTTGCAGCGACGCTTTCGCCCGCGACGGCGCTCGGCTGGTGGCCTGTAACAGGGGAAGGGGAAGTAAGATCGCGCCGGGACCGTGGTGCTGGGCGCCGGTCCGGGATGGAGGCCCATAGCGGTTGCCCTCGGCCGATTGAGGACCCAGCGCAGCGCCGCAAGACCAAGCGAGCTGCTTTCGATTCCTCTGCTACAGGCCACTAGCCTTCGCGACGATGATGGATACGCGCCTGCCCTCCTCCGTGCAGACTCCCGGACCTCGCGAGCTCGCGCGCACGCTTGCCTGGTTGCGCCTGTGCGCGGTATCCGGGCAGGCGCTGACGGTCGCGGTCGTCGCCGGCGCGCTCGGCATCGGGATACCGCTGCAGCCGCTGTCGCTGGGCATCGCCGCCCTCGCGCTGTTCGCCGTGTTCGCCTTCTGGCGCCTGCGCCAGCCAACACCGCTCGGCCTGATCGAAGCGTTTGGCCATGTCGCGATCGACATCGGCGTGCTGACCTGGCTGCTGTATTTCTCCGGCGGTGCGACCAACCCGTTCGTATCCCTGCTGGTCATGCCGATCGCGCT
>JBIODY010000053.1:0-9957 GCA_044445505.1 Lysobacterales bacterium | reverse complement strand
AGTTCGGTGCTGCCGGATGGACGGGTGGTGGTGATCGGCGGCGAGTACAACTCCAACGGTCAAACCTGGACCAACATGGGGTTCCTCTACGATCCCACGACGAACGCCTGGTCGGCGCAATTGACGGAGCCGTTCGGCACCGGCAACGTCGGCGACACACAGTCCGTGGTGCTGCAAAACGGAACCATGCTGATTGCCGATATCAGCAACAGCAATCTTGCTTCCTTCAATCCCTCGACGCTGACTTTCACGGCGCTCAATCCAACTGGAAAGAACGACCGCAACGACGAGGAGGGATGGAGCATCCTGCCGGATGGCCGGGTGCTGACCGCGGACGCCGCGACGGCAAATATCTCGGAGATTTACGATCCGGTGGCGAATACCTGGGGCAGCAACGCCAACACGCAGGTCGCGCTCTCGGACTTGGGCGGCAACTGCAATAGCCAGGAAGTCGGGCCGGCGGTGCAGCGCGCGGACGGAACCATCATCAATTTCACCGGCAACCCGGCCGGGCGAAATGCGGTGTACAGCATCGGCTCCAATACCTGGTCGAACACCGCGGCCATGAATTTCCCGGTCATTTCCGGCGCGCAATACGGAGCGGCCGACGCGCCCGCTTCATTGCTGCCCGACGGCAACGTGCTGGTGATGTCGAGTCCGGTGACTTGCCATCAGACCAAGCCGGGTCCGCCTCCGGTCTATTCCATCTTCAACAAACCGGTCCATTTCTTCGAATGGGATGGCGCCAACCTGACCCAGGTCGCGGATTCGCCGAATGCCAGCAGCCTGATTTCCTATCAGGGATCCATGCTCCTGCTGCCTTCGGGCGAGGTGCTGCTCATGGCGTACGACCAGGCGAGTACCGACGAGGTGCAGCTCTATTCAAGCGGCGGCGCGCCGCAAGATGCATGGAGGCCGGTGATCGATACCGCGCCGTCGGTGGTTGGCCCGGGCGATTCCTATGCCATCTCGGGTGCGCAGTTCAATGGTTTCTCGCAGGGCGCGGCCTATGGCGACGATTATCAGATGGCGACCAACTATCCACTGGTGCGCATCACCAACACCGGCAGCGGGCACGTCGTCTACGCGCGCACCCATGACCACAGCAGAATGGGAATCGAATCCGTGGGCAGCGCGGAAATCGTCACCACCACCTTCGACGCGCCTTCGACCCTGGAACTGGGTGCGAGCACGCTGGTGGTGGTGACCAATGGCATTCCCTCGCTGCCATTCGACATCAACGTGGAACCGGCAACTTCGCTGGCGTTCACCGGCTCCAGCGCGACCACAGCGGAGTTCGACGATCCGGCGACGGTGCAGGCGCTGCTTGCCAGCGGTGGCAATCCGGTTGCGAACAAGCCGGTTACGTTCGCGATCGACGGCAGTCTTGCGTGCTCGGCATCGACCGACGCGAGCGGCGTCGCGACTTGCCAGGTCATTCCCACGCAGACGCCCGGTCCGCATACGTTGACCGCGAACTTCGCCTCCGATTCCTCGTTTGCCGGAAGCTCGGCCTCCACGGCGTTCACGATCACCAAAGAGGAGTCGGCGATCGCGTTCACCATTGCCAGCGCAGTCACGGGCGACTTCGACGACCCGGCGACGCTGCAGGCGCAGCTAAGCACCGATGGCGGAACGACTCCCATTGCAGCCAGGATGGTGACGTTCGCGCTTGGCGCCCTGACGTGCAGTGCAGTTACCGATGCAGGCGGCATCGCTGCCTGCCAGATCACTCCGGATCAGCCTGCGGGTCCACAACCGCTGTCGGTGACGTTCGCAAGCGATGCGTTCTACACGGCGAGCGCAGCGTCCGGCACATTCACGGTCACCAAGGAAGAGACGACGCTGGCGTTCACGGTGTCGAGTCCAACCGTGATTGCGAACGCGAACCCTGCGACCTTCTCTGCGACGCTCAATGAAGATGGCATCACGCCGATCCTGGGGCGCAGCGTCATCATCGCGCTCGGGGCGCAGTCGTGCACAGGTACCACCGACGCCACCGGCACGGCGAGTTGCACCATCGTCGTCAACCAGCCGCTCGGTCCCGGCACGGTATCGGCCAGCTTCACCGGCGACGCATTCTACTTGCCCTCCGCCAATTCCGAGGCAGTAATCGTGTTCGCGTTCCTCGACACGGGTTCGATGGCGCTGGGCGACCTGAGTGACGGCACCGGCAATCCGGTCGAGTTCTGGGGCGCACAATGGGCGAGGAACAATGCGCTGAGCGGCGGTCCGGCACCGAACGCCTTCAAGGGCTTTGCGGACACTGCGCCGCACAGTTGCGGCACTGGTTGGACGAGCGGTCCGGGCAACAGCCCGCACCCGCCGGCGAGCGTTCCCTCCTACATGGGCGTAGTGGTGTCGAGCACGATCGTCCAGGGCGGCAACAACATCCGTGGGGATGTGCCGGCGATCGTGGTGGTCAGGACCAACCCGGGATATGGTCCCTCGCCCGGTCACGCCGGAACCGGCACCGTGGTCGCAGTCTTCTGCGGGCATTGAGAAACCGTCAGCAGTCGACGCGGGAAACAGTGCGCGCATGGTGTGGTCATTCCCACGGTTACGAAACCGGGAGACCCACCATGCGCGCCAGTCGGGAGGGCGCCAACCTGATGCGGATGCACTGCGCGGCAGGCGCGGAGCGATCGATTGCGGCCTTCAGGCCGGGCGCCGGCCTCAGCGAATTGCGCGCAAGGTTTCCGCATTGCCGCGCGGCGCAGGCGCGTGCGCATAGCGCGCACGCTCGTCGCGACAGTACGCGCCGCCCATTGCGAACTTGCGGCAGATCGTCGGGCGCTGCTCGTAGATGCCGCAGCACATGCGCTCGCGGTCGAGCGCGATGCACCAGCCGTCCGCGCCGTGCGCCATGACCGCGACGCCTTGCGCGTTTCGCTCGACGTAGCGACGCGGAACGGCATCGCCATCGGCCACGGTGACGGTCAGCCGGCAACAGACGGCATCGCACGCGTTGCACGAGACACCCGGATCGACGCCGCTGTCGTCGATGCGGATCGGAATGTTCATTGCGCATTCCCGTTGACGGCGGCAGCCTGGGCTCCGCGCCGATAGTGCAGCAGGTGGCCACGGTAGGGGGGAACGTCGGTCGCATTCATCGCACAGCGCTCCTCGGCCACTGCATAGCCTTGCGCGGCGAGCGCGCGGGTGAACGGCGCGCTGTTTCCGCGTCCCGGGTCGGTGATCAACACCTCGGCGCTCGGGTGAGCATGACGCTGCAGCAATGCGGCGAGCAGGGCGCAGTGATCGCGCTCGTACAATACGTCGCTGCCGATCACCAGATCGAAGCGTCCGAGGGTCGGCAGCGGCACGTTCCAGCGCAGTTGCCGGTATTCGACGGCGGGCAGCGCATTCAGTGCGGCGTTGTAGGCGAGAAACGGTTCGGCCAGCGGGTGCACGTCGCTGGCCACGACGTCGGCGCCGCGCCGCTGCAGCACGAGACTGGCGAGGCCGAGGCCGCAGCCGATTTCGAGGATGCGCTTGCCGGCGATGTCGAAGCGGCTCATCGCTTCGGCGAGCAGACGTCCGGCCGGCCATACCTGACCGAACAGGCACCACTGCGCCGACGAGATGCCGAGGCGCTCGGCATGGCCATCCGGATCGGCAAACTGCTGGCGATCGCTGAGCGCGCGGATGCGGTAGTCGTGCTCGCCGAGGTGGATGGTCAGTTGATGGGTGTTGTAGCCCGACATGGGCGCTCCCGTATTGGCGTCAGCCCGGACAGCGGGATCGAGGGACGCGGAAAGGGAGCGAGGCGGCGCCGATGCAGGTCGGCCGAGACGCACGGGAACAGCGTGTGGGGCGCATCTTACGCGCTTGCGCGATGCGGCGTTCGCGCAAACTGAACGGTGCGGGCGGCGATGCTCGGGAATCAGCTCGAACGGGTGCTTGCGGCCTTGCGCGGCGCCGCCGCGGTTGATGCGCGAGCGTCGCGCATCGTCTTCGATGCGGCCGCAACAACCGCATGACGGCGCTATGATCCACTCATGTCGACCTTGCTGCTGAATCTGCGTCATGTGCCCGATGACGAAGCTGACGAGGTGCGCGCGTTGCTGGGAAAAAATCGCATCGGGTTCTTCGAGACGCAACCGAGCCGCTGGGGCGTTTCCGCCGGAGCGATCTGGATCGCGGACGACGACAGCGTGGAAGAAGCACGGCGCCTGATGGACGCTTACCAGGCCGGGCGCCAGACACGCGCCCGGGCGGAACAGGCGGCAGCGCGACGCGCCGGGACCGCCGTGACCTGGTGGGCAACGATGCGCGACGCGCCGCTGCGCGTGTTGCTGGTGCTGCTTTCGATCGCGTTCGCGCTCGCCCTTGTCGCATTGCCGGTGCTGCTGATCTCGTGGTGAGGCAGCGATGAGCGCCGCGCGGACCATGTCAGGATTGGCTTGTCGTCACGCGCAGGTCCGATCTGCGCTTTCGACATGACCGCGCCCGACGACCAGCCGCCGTTGCGTCCGGTCGAGCCGGATCCGGCAGATTGCTGCGGCGAAGGCTGCACACACTGCGTGTTCGACCGCTACGAGGTCGCCCTCGAACGCTATGAGGTTGAACTCGCGGCGTGGCGCGTGCGGCAACGTGACGATTCCGCTGCAACCTGAAACGCGGGCATCGCATCGCGGCGAAAACTGGACCTCTGCGCGCAGGCTCACTACGATCGCTTGATACTTCCCGGAGGTCGCCACCAGTGAACCGATTGCTTGCCTGCGCAATAGCGCTTTCCGTCCCGCTCGCCGCAGCGGCGCTGGATACACCGCGTTTCGATCCGGAACGCCTGTCCGCTGAAGTGCGGACCCTGTCGTCCGATGCATTCGAGGGCCGCGCACCGGCGACACCGGGCGAGACGAAGACGGTCGCGTACGTCATCGAGCAGATGAAGGCGGCCGGTCTGCAGCCCGGCGGCGATCTCGAGGACGGTCAGCGCGGCTGGACCCAGGCGGTGCCGCTGGCACGTGCGCAGATCAAGGGCACGCCGAAGCTGAGCGTGTCGGCTGGCGGCAGGCAACAGGTGCTGACCCAGGGCAACGAGATCGCAGTACGTGCGGCAATGGACGGTTCGAAGTCGGTCGCGATCGGGAATGCACCGCTGGTCTTCGTCGGTTACGGCGTGAACGCGCCGGAGCGGCATTGGGACGACTTCAAGGGTATCGACCTGCACGGCAAGATCGCGATCGCGCTGATCAACGATCCGGATTTTGAAACCGGCAAGGGCGATTTCGGCGGCAAGGCGATGACCTACTATGGCCGATGGACCTACAAGTACGAGGAAGCCGCGCGCCGCGGTGCGCTCGGTCTGCTGATCGTGCACGAAACCGCGCCGGCATCGTACGGCTGGGCGACGGTCAGGAATTCGAACACGAACACGATGTTCGACATCGTGCGCGACGATCCGGCCTCGGTGCATCCGAAACTCGAGGGCTGGATCCAGCGCGACCTCGCCGTGGACCTGTGCAAACGCGCTGGCCTCGATTTCGATGCGCTGAAGAAGCAGGCGCAGACGCGCGCGTTCAAGCCGGTCGTGCTCAAGGATGCGACGTTCTCGGCGGATTACGCGATCGATGCCAAAGTCATCACTTCGCACAACATCGTCGGCCGCATCGAAGGCAGCAAGCGCCCGGACGAAACCGTGATCTACAGCGCGCATTGGGACCATCTCGGCATCGGTGCGCCGGACGCGAAGGGCGATCGCATCTACAACGGTGCGGTCGACAACGGCACCGGCACCGCGGCGCTGATCGAGCTCGGCCGCGCATTCGCACACGCGCCGAAACCCGAGCGCTCGGTCGTGTTCCTCAACGTGACCGCCGAGGAGCGCGGCCTGCTCGGCTCCGAATACTATGCGGCGAAACCGTTGTATCCGCTTGCGAAGACGGTTGCGGTGATCAACATGGACGCACTGCGTCCGACCGGTGCGGCGCGCAACTTCACGACGTCCGGCAGCGCGCGGTCGGATCTGCTCGATGCACTGATCGCGGACGGCAAGTTGGCGGGCCTCGCCTATGCACCCGATCCGCATCCCGAGGCCGGCCACTTTTTCCGCTCGGATCATTTTCCGTTCGCCAAGAGCGGCGTGCCGGCGCTGTCTTTCGGTTCCGGCAACGACCTGGTCGACGGCGGAGTCGCGGCCGGCGAAGCGGCGAGCAAGGATTACGTGACCAACCGCTATCACCAGCCCGGCGACGAATGGCAGGCGAACTGGACGTTCGCGGGCATGGCGCAGGATCTGCCGGTGCTTTACAAGGTCGGCAACGATCTCGCCAATTCGAAGCGCTGGCCGGACTGGGCGAAGGATTCCGAATTCCGTGCCACGCGCGATGCGAGCGCCGCCGAGCGGCGCTGATGCGGGCTCGTGGCTGGCCCGGATCGCCGCTCAAGCAGCACGATATGCGACGAGACGACGCGATCGGACGCTGGAATGACGGCGCCCGCTGGTATTCGGACTAGGCTGTGCTGACGAGGATGATTTCAAACGGGGAGTTTCCTCATGCTGAAATCAGTACCTGGATATGCGCGGCTCGCGACGATCGCTTTCGTGCTCGCGCTCGGTGCATGCGGTGGCGGCAGTTCGAATTCAGCCTCGCCACCGCCGCCCGCTCCGCCACCGCCGCCGCCACCGACGCTCGACCCGCAGTACCGCGTGTCAGCGGCATCGCCGTTCGCGGCGAACTGCGATGGCGTCGCAGCGCAGGGCACGTTGTTCGTCGATGCGGAGGTCGAGCCCTGGCTCGTCGTCGATCCACGCGATAGCCGACGCCTGATCGGCGCCTGGCAGCAGGATCGCTGGTCGAGCGGCGGCGCGCGTGGCCTGGTCGTCGGCGCGTCCGCCGACGGCGGGCGCAACTGGACCCGGCACAGCGTACCGTTCACGCGCTGCGCCGGCGGCAATGCCGAGAATGGCGGCGACTACGCGCGGGCCAGCGATCCCTGGCTGGCGATCGCACCCGATGGAACCGCCTACGTCGCTGGCCTCGCGTTCGACGGGTTCGCGCTGCAAGCGGGTTCGGTCAGCGCGGTGCTGGTCGGCCGTTCCAGCGACGGGGGCGCGACGTGGAGCGCTGCCTCCGCGTTGATCCGCGAGAGCGGCGGCGCGACATTCAACGACAAGAGTTCGGCAACCGCCGATCCGGTCGATGCACACCTGGTCTACGCGGTGTGGGATCGGGTGACGTCGGAAGATTCCGGCGCGACCTGGTTCACACGCACCATCGATGCCGGCCGGACCTGGGAGGCGCCGCGCGCGATCTACGATCCCGGCGCGCACGGGCAGACCCTCGGCAACATCGTCGCGGTGGTGCCGAACGGCACCCTGGTCGATTTGTTCACCGAGATCGACACCGCGGTGAACGGCACGACCAGCGCGTTCCTCGGCGTGGTCCGCTCGACCGACAACGGCCTCGCCTGGTCCGCGCCTTTTCGCATCGCGGACGAATTGCCTGTCGGCACGCACGATCCCGAAACGGGTGCGCCGGTACGCGATGGGTCGCTGGTTCCCGCGATTGCGGTGGGCCCGGGCGGCAGCCTGTTCGTGGTCTGGCAGGACGCGCGCTTCAGTGCCGGTGCGCATGATGGGATCGCGATCGCACGTTCGGACGATGGCGGCTTCACCTGGTCTGCGCCGACGCGCGTCAACAGCGATGCGGCCGTGCCGGCGTTCGTGCCCGCGGTCGACGTGCGCGGCGACGGCATGATCGGCGTGACTTGGTACGACTTCCGCGCGGATACGGCCGATCGTTCGACCTTGCTGACCGACTATTGGCTTGCGCGCTCGACCGACGCGGCGAACTGGCACGAGAGCCAGATCGCAGGACCGTTTGATCTCGCGATCGCGCCATTGACGGACACGCCCGGAGAGAGCGGTTATTTCCTCGGCGACTACGCCGGGCTGGCCAGTGCCGGCGACGTGTTCGTGCCGTTGTTCGCAAGCACCAACGCCGGCGACCCGACCAATCGCAGTGACATCTTCGCGGCGCCCGCGGTTTCGGCGACCGCGGGTGCGGCCGCCATGGCGTCGATGCAGCGCGCACAGCATGCGAAGTCGGAAACGGTCCCGACCGTCGTCAGCCCGGAGCTTGCGCGTCGCGTCAGCGACAATATCAGGCGGGTCGTCGCGCACCGTCTGCCGGGTTTGCAGGAGCGGATGCGACCGCAGCCGCGATCGTAGACGCCAGCCGATGCGCATTCAGCGATCGATTGCGCGCACCAGGCGGAATTCGACGCGCGCGTCACTGCCCGGCGTGACCGGTGCGCCGGCGGCGGTCGCGAATTCGAGGTGGCCTTCGCGGTCGCGCAACGCCGCACGCAGGCTGCAATGCATATCCGCGCTGACGCGCGCCGGCGCATAGCTCAACGTGAAATCGTAAGGCGGTCCGTGCAGGTCGCTGAATGTCCGGGTCGCGATCGTCACCGGAGCGGCAGCACCGCGTGCGCCGATCAGCTGCACCTCGAGCGTCGCCCCCGGTGACATCGCGATGCGTTCCAGGTAGAACGCGCGACCCCGCAGCAAAGCGGCCTCGGGCGCAGGGCGGTGTTTTCCCGGCATCGTTTCCGGCATCGCTTCCTGTTTCGGCGCGGATGCGCAGGCGCCGACTGCGGCCATGGTGAAAACGAGGATGGCGGCATTGCGCATGGCCCGTGACTCCAGGGTTCGTCAGGGCGCGTTCTACACTTTGCCGTCCTGCATTGCATCCGCAATCGGGCATAGGGAGCACGATCACATCATGTCCCAGGACAACCTGCCGGGTTTTGAACCGCCGCCGCGTGAGATTCATAACCTGTTCTTCGCGTTGTGGCCGGATGAACCGGTGCGCGCGCTGATATCGTCGGTTGCGGAAAGCCTGCACAGTTCACCGGTGCGACGCGGGCGCTGGATCAAGCCGCACCGCTACCACCTGACCCTGGCGTTCCTGGGCGAGCACGCGGCATTGCCAGCCGCGCTCGTGGAGCGTGCCTGCGCGGCCGCCGAAGGTGTGCGCGCGTCGGCGTTCGACCTGGTACTCGACATCGCCGGCAGTTTCGGCAAGACGCGGATTCCCGGCTGGCTCGGTTGCAGCGCGGAACCGCCGGCGCTGCGCGCGTTGTTCGAAGAGCTTTCCCAGGCGCTGCGCACCCAAGGCTGCCGGGTCCGAGGCGGCGATCGCTTCGTGCCGCACGTGACCGTACTGCGCGACGCGGATCAGGCGTTGCGGGCCGACCTGCAGACACCGGTGTCCTGGCGGGTCGACGAGTTCGTGCTGATCGCAAGCCGCACCCTGCCGCCAGCGCCGTACCGTCTGCTCGGACGCTGGCAGCTGCGCTGACGTGCCCGTCGAACGGTTGCGTTCCGGCACACGGATGCGCCTTGCGGCCAGCGTGCAGCGATTTGCGACCTAGTTTTCGAGCCGGGCATCCATCGTGATATCGGCCTTGAGCAGTTTGGATACCGGGCAACCTTCCTTGGCCTGCATCGCGATGCGCTTGAACGTTTCCGCATCCGCGCCCGGCACTTTCGCCTTCACGCTGAGATGGCTCGCGGTGATCGTGTAGCCCTCGCCGACCTGCTCCAAAGTGACCTCGGCCTTGGTCTCGATGCGCTCCGGAGTGAGGCCGCTCTTGCCGAGCATCAACGACAGCGCCATCGAGAAGCAGCCTGCGTGCGCGGCACCGACCAGTTCCTCGGGGTTGGTGCCGGGGCCGTCCTCGAAGCGCGATTTGAAACCATAGGGCGCGTTCGAAAGCACGCCGCTTTCGGTCGAGATCGACCCCCGGCCGTCCTTGATACCGCCGGCCCACATCGCCGATGCATGCTTTTTCATGAAGAGATCCTCGCTGACTGGGATGATGCTGCGCGACCGGTTGTCGCGACGCGAATCTTGAAGGCTACCTGCGCCCACATGCAGCGAAGATGAATGCCGGCCTGCCTGCATCGTATGCGCGGGCGCTGGTCGCTCAGGGCTGACGCCT